>NZ_DASYBS010000086.1:0-70160 GCF_036500665.1 Cedecea sp. | reverse complement strand
CGTATCACGGAAGAAATTCTGACATACTTGGCGAGCAGGCATAGAGGTGATCCCATTGAATTGGTTGCACAAATCAGTAGATCACAAAACTCTATGCCTGTCTTTTTTTACCCGCTCATTACTGGGGATTCCTCAGCGCATTTGCGGGGTTTTTTTATGGCATTCTCGTCTACATTCAATTCACCAATAATCAGCCATTCAGGGACTCGTTTTGAATTCGGAACTCATTTGGGTGTTGTCGTTGCTGGGGGTTGCCGTCCTGCTGTTCGCTACCGGAAAGATGCGTATGGACGCGGTGGCTCTGTTGGTGATTGTCGCTTTTGTCCTCAGCGGTACGTTAAGCCTTAGCGAAGCCTTCTCCGGGTTCAGCGATCCCAACGTTATCCTGATTGCCGCGCTGTTCATTATTGGCGACGGGCTGGTGCGTACCGGTGTTGCAACCAAAATGGGGAGCTGGCTGGTGGACGTTGCGGGCAGCAGCGAAACCAAAATGCTGATCCTGCTGATGGTGACGGTAGCCGGGCTTGGAGCATTTATGAGCTCGACCGGCGTGGTGGCCATTTTTATTCCGGTGGTTATCAGCGTTTCAATGCGCATGAAAATTTCCCCCTCGAGACTGATGATGCCGCTCAGCTTTGCCGGGCTTATCAGCGGCATGATGACCCTCGTCGCTACACCACCTAACCTGGTTATCAACAGTGAGCTGCTGCGTGAAGGCCTGGACGGTTTTCAGTTCTTTAGCGTTACGCCCATTGGTCTCGCGGTGCTGGTTTTAGGTATCCTTTATATGCTGCTGACGCGTTTTGCTCTCAAAGGGCAGGGCGATGAGGCGGGAAAAGAAAGCTGGAAGCGCCGTTCATTCCGCGATTTGATTAAAGAATATCGCCTGACCGGGCGGGCGCGTCGGCTGGCTATCCGTCCAGGTTCACCGATGGTCGGCCATCGGCTGGATGATTTGAAGCTACGTGAGCGCTACGGGGCTAACGTTATCGGCCTTGAACGGTGGCGCAAGTTCCGTCGCGTTATCGTCAACGTTACCGGCGTGACCGAGTTCCGTGCGCGCGACGTGCTGCTGATTGACATGTCTGCCTCAGAGGTTGATTTGCGTGAGTTTTGCGGCGAGCAAATGCTGGAGCCGATGGTGCTGCGCGGTGAGTATTTCTCCGATCAGGCGCTGGATGTGGGCATGGCTGAAGTGTCGCTTTTGCCTGAATCAGAACTTACGGGACAGACTTTGCGAGAAATCGCCTTCCGAACCCGCTACGGTCTCAACGTTGTTGGCTTACGGCGAGGCGGTGAGGCAATGGAAGGGCTGCTGGTCGATGAGCCCATTCAGCTGGGGGACATTATGTTGGTGGTCGGCGACTGGAAGCTGATTAACCAGCTTTCACAGCAAAACCGTGATTTCCTGGTGCTCAATCTGCCGGTGGAAGAGCGGGATGCTTCCCCGGCACACAGCCAGGCGCCGCACGCAATTTTCTGCCTGGCGCTAATGGTCGCCCTAATGCTGACCGATGAGATCCCCAATCCAATTGCCGCGATTATCGCCTGCCTGCTGATGGGCAAGTTCCGCTGTATTGATATGGAAAGTGCCTATAAGGCGATTCACTGGCCGAGCATTATTCTGATTGTCGGGATGATGCCTTTTGCGCTGGCATTGCAGAAAACCGGTGGGGTGGATTTAATCGTTCATGGGCTGATGGAGTTTGGTGGCGGATATGGGCCTTACATCATGCTGGTTTGCCTGTTTGTGATGTGTGCAACCATCGGACTGTTTATCTCCAATACCGCGACGGCGGTACTGATGGCGCCTATCGCGCTGGCCGCCGCCAAGTCCATGGGGGTGTCGCCTTATCCGTTTGCGATGATTGTGGCGATGGCGGCCTCTGCGGCGTTTATGACGCCGGTATCATCGCCGGTCAACACGCTGGTGTTGGGACCGGGGAACTATAAGTTCAGCGATTTTGTGAAACTCGGCGTGCCGTTTACCGTCATTGTGATGATCGTAAGCGTTGTGATGGTGCCGATGCTGTTCCCGTTCTGATACTTACCCTCATCCCGGCCTTCTCCCTGTAGGGGAGAAGGGGAAAACATTATCCTGATTTCGCTTCGGCAGAGGGGAAGTGTTTAAAGCGGTGAATCCTGGCTTATCTCATCCAGCGACAGCTGGAAGCTTGGCACAAAGACCTGCATGAAGTAGTCCATCTCCGGGCTATGGCGGTCGGCCAGCGTTTTTTCCAGGCGACTTTTAGCCAGCAGAAACTCGTTGTTCCCCGCCGACAGCTCTTCCAGACATTTCAGGTAAGCGCAAAGGGCATCAGCCTGCTTCACCAGAGCCTTCTCTTCTTCGCTGTAGCTGTGCTCATCTATCAGCTGCGCCCAGATATCGCGCAGCGCTTCCGGCACCATTTCAATCAGCTTCTGCTGGGCAATCTTTTCAATGGCTTTGTATTCATGGGCTATTTGCGAGTTGAAGTATTTGACCGGCGTGGGCAAATCCCCGGTCAGCACTTCGCTGGCGTCGTGGTACATCGCCAGCAACGCAATACGTTCGGCGTTGACGTTGCCATTAAACTTACGATTCTTTATGGCGGCGAGCGCGTGGGCAACCATGGCAACCTGAAGACTGTGCTCGGACACATTCTCGGTGCGGACGTTGCGCATCAGCGGCCAGCGGTTGATTAATTTAAGGCGGGAGAGGTGGGCAAAGAAGTGGCTCTGACTCATGACGTTCTCGCGGTAACAACTCGGTGACGTCATTGTGAGGGGATCAAGGGGACATTGCAAATGCCCCCCCGGAGTAGCTTACTGGTGGTAATGACCGAGGAAACGCCCCAGCTTGGCAATGGACATTTCCAGGTCGTCAACGCGCGGCAGCGTAACAATACGCACGTGATCGGGCCACGGCCAGTTGAAGGCAGTCCCCTGTACCAGCAGGACTTTTTCCTGCAGCAGGAAGTCCAGCACCATTTTCTGGTCGTCGTGAATATTGAAGCGTTTGGCGTCAATTTTCGGGAACATGTACAGCGCGCCGCGAGGCTTGACGCAGGAGACGCCGGGGATCTCATTGATCAGTTCCCATGCGCGATTACGCTGCTCATACAGGCGCCCGCCCGGAACGATAAATTCGCTGATGCTCTGGTAGCCGCCCAGCGCGGTCTGAATCGCATGCTGGGCCGGCACGTTAGCGCACAGGCGCATTGAAGCCAGCATTTCCAGACCTTCAATATAGCCTTTAGCATGTTTCTTCGGCCCGTTCAGCACCATCCAGCCTTGACGGAAACCGGCAACGCGGTAGGTTTTTGACAGGCCGTTAAAGGTAATCGTCAGCAGATCCGGTGCCAGCGCGGCAATGGAGTGATGCTCGGCGTCGTCATAAAGAATTTTGTCGTAAATCTCATCGGCAAAGATGATGAGATTATGTTGACGGGCAATCTCAACAATCTCTAAAAGCAGTTCTTTAGAGTAAACGGCCCCGGTAGGGTTGTTCGGGTTGATAATCACGATACCGCGGGTGCGTGGGGTGATTTTGGCACGGATATCGTCGAGATCCGGGAACCAGTCAGAGCCTTCATCACACAGGTAATGCACCGCTTTGCCGCTGGACAAAGAAACGGCTGCTGTCCAAAGCGGGTAGTCGGGGGCTGGCACCAGCATTTCATCGCCGCTGTTGAGCAGCGCCTGCATTGATTGAACGATCAGTTCAGAAACGCCGTTCCCAATATAGATATCTTCTGTAGTGACATCCCGCATTCCGCGCGCCTGATAGTGCTGCATAATGGCTTTGCGGGCGGAAAACAGCCCTTTGGAGTCGCAATATCCCTGAGCGGTAGGAAGATTGCGGATCACATCAACAAGGATTTCATCCGGCGCGTCAAAACCAAACGGCGCGGGGTTCCCTATGTTGAGTTTAAGCACTTTATTGCCTTCTTCTTCAAGGCGTTTTGCCTCTTTGAGAACCGGGCCACGGATGTCGTAACAGACATTATCAAGTTTGCTGGATTTTTCGATGGGGGACATGAAGCTTCGACCTTTGTTGTTAATTTCGCGTCCTGCCGTGGAAGCGCACCGCCACAATGTACTCCTGCTACAACGAGATTTGAAGGTTGAGACCGGCAGAAATGCAATTTATCTTTACAGCACAATGTATAAGCAGTGTTGAGTTTTATAAATATTAAGCGACAAGAAAGTCTATTTATTTGCAATATATTAGTAAGAAAATCTAATGATATGGTTTTATTTGATGCTATTCACTGCCGTGCGGCGTGGTACTAAGTGAGAGGTGCTACTACAAAGGATAGGGTGTCGCCAAACATAAGGAAAAATTAATATTCATGCCTGAATCATTAAGAGATTAATGACAAGGTAGTTAAAGAGATGTATATCAAAAGTCTGGCCGACGTAATAGGTAAATACCACGGCAATTATTAAGTGTCTTTTATTATAAGGCGTGTGCGACTTCAAAAAACGTTGTGAATAATCAACAATGGTGAAAACATAAAAAGAGAATGAGATCAGATAATTCGTAATAAGTGTTATAAAACATACAGTTTTAAGGTAAGATAGACTACGAAAAATGGTAGGTTTTTGATGCCGATTAGCGCGTCAGCGCTGTGCCTTAGTCGGCATTGTTAAATATTACTATTATTATTCAACGGGTTGTGGTGGCTGGCTGGTTCATGCCTTTAGTCTTGTTTTAACCCGTTAAATAATCATATAAAAGCTTATTAAAAGTCGTTTCTTGAAGCTGATTTACAGTTATTACCCAGCGTAAAAATACCAGGCTGGTACGATGAGTTAGGGTTGGTCTCCGATCCTGACCTGCATAATATCCCATTTGGGCGGTGTTTAGATAATTGCACTCTGCCCGGGAATACAAAAATAACAAACAGAAGCGCTGCTAACGTATAGCGGCCGACTCTACCGGAGACGTTCGGTAAAAAGGAATTGCTTTATCTCTTTGATAAATCATAGCAATACAACCAGGGCAGACTCGAAAGAGCAACCTATTAGTGAATAAATTATGATTAACGCAAATCGTCCGATACTGAATCTCGACCTCGATCTGCTGAGGACATTCGTTGCGGTCGCCGATCTCAATACCTTTGCCGCTGCGGCGGCTGCGGTATGCCGCACTCAATCCGCTGTCAGCCAACAGATGCAGCGTCTTGAGCAATTAGTAGGGAAAGAGCTTTTTGCGCGACATGGCCGTAATAAACTGCTAACCGAGCACGGTATCCAACTGCTGGGCTACGCGCGTAAAATTCTTCGCTTTAATGACGAGGCTTGCTCCTCTCTGATGTTTAATAACCTGCAGGGGTCCTTAACCCTTGGCGCTTCGGATGAAACGGCGGATACCATCTTACCGTTCCTGTTAAACCGAATCAGCTCGGTTTATCCGAAGCTTGCGCTCGATGTGCGGGTGAAGCGAAATCCTTTTATGATTGAAATGCTGAATCAGCATGAGGTCGATCTGGTCGTGACAACGTCAAATCCCTCTCGCTTCGACGCCATTGTGCTGCGAACCTCGCCAACGCTTTGGTACTGCGCTGCCGATTATGTGTTCCAGAGTGGGGAAGCGCTACCGCTGGTTATGCTGGACGACCCGAGCCCGTATCGCGATATGATGATTGAGCATCTTGATGCCCATCAAACGCCGTGGCGTATCTCCTATGTGGCCTCGACCCTTGCCGCCGTGCGTGCGGCAGTGAAAGCTGGGCTGGGCGTTACGGCCCGCCCGGTGGAGATGATGAGCCCGGAATTACGGGTGCTGGGCGCCTCTGAAGGGCTGCCGGTTCTGCCGGAAACGCAATATCTACTGTGTAAAAATCCGGAAACCAGTAACGAGCTGGCTCAGGCTATCTTCACCGCTTTGGCTACGCCAGCCAATCCTTATCGCTATACGACGGTGGATAACGCAGGGGATGACACGCTGCTGGTGGAAGGCGATTTTGAGTAGGTGAGCCGCACTTAGTTAGTAACAAAATATTAAATATAAAAATGGGCCGTTGGTGATGTTTTTTAAGCCAACGGCCCATTTTTTATGCCTAATTTTGGATAAAAAACCTGATGTGATATTTTTTGCATTTAATTCAAATGGTTATGTGAAAATATGATTTTGCGTATTTTATGTACAAAAACTTCGTGCGAAGGCCAGGTAATGTTAAAAAACACATAACAATGTTGCTTCTTTTTGAAGTGGATTAACAAAAGCGTGTCTCAGATCAAGAAAATACTCCCAATTAGGGGGAGGAATAGTTGAGATTTCCTGCCAAAATATAGGGGTAGTTTATTTTTTCACACGGAACGGACACGATTCACCCTCATCTAAATCTGGTCTTTATGCGAGTGTTGATGAGTTTTAACGCATTAAATGTTAATGAATTGCTGTCGGTGTAAATTAATGTGTGGATACTTTTGTTAAAGTTGACAAAAGGTTATAGAAAGGAGTAAAAAACCCCATCAATTGGCTGCCTACGCATTATTTCCGGTAGTTATTGTACGGTTGATTGTTCCTCCCCATGAATCGATGTGGCGTTCATCTGCCAACAAGAGCAGAGACTTTGGCGCCACTTTTGATGAGTAAGCAATGAGTATGTCAACATCCACTGAAGTTATCGCTCATCACTGGGCGTTCGCTGTCTTTCTTATTGTCGCCGTTGGCCTGTGCTGTCTGATGCTTGTCGGGGGCTGGTTCCTTGGCGGAAGAGCTAAGGCACGGCACAAAAACACCCCCTTCGAGTCGGGCATCGACTCCGTTGGTACGGCGCGTCTACGTCTCTCCGCCAAGTTTTACCTGGTCGCCATGTTCTTCGTTATCTTTGACGTGGAAGCCTTGTATCTCTACGCGTGGTCAACTTCTATCCGTGAAAGCGGCTGGATTGGCTTCGTCGAGGCCGCAATTTTCATTTTAGTGCTACTGGCTGGTCTGGTTTATCTGGTGCGTATTGGCGCTCTGGATTGGACTCCTGCGCGTTCGCGTCGTGAGAAAATCAACCCGGAAACAGACAGTCGAACTCCACGTCATACGCAGTAATAGCGAGGCAATAAGATGGACTATACGCTCACCCGCATAGACCCCAACGGTGAGAATGACCGTTATCCCCTGCAAAAGCAGGAGATCGTAACCGATCCCCTCGAACAAGAGATTAACCGCAGCGTTTACATGGGCAAGCTCGAGCATGCCATGCACGATGTGGTGAACTGGGGTCGTAAAAACTCAATCTGGCCATACAACTTTGGCCTTTCCTGCTGCTACGTAGAGATGGTGACGTCGTTTACCGCTGTGCATGACGTGGCGCGTTTCGGTGCAGAAGTTTTACGTGCTTCTCCTCGTCAGGCTGACCTGATGGTGGTGGCCGGTACCTGCTTCACCAAAATGGCTCCGGTAATCCAGCGCCTTTACGATCAGATGCTCGAACCTAAATGGGTGATTTCCATGGGTGCTTGCGCTAACTCTGGCGGCATGTACGACATCTATTCCGTTGTGCAGGGTGTCGATAAGTTTATCCCGGTTGATGTTTACATCCCTGGCTGTCCACCGCGTCCGGAGGCTTACATGCAGGCGCTGATGCTGCTGCAGGAGTCTATCGGCAAAGAGCGTCGCCCGCTGTCGTGGGTTGTTGGCGATCAGGGCGTTTACCGCGCCAACATGCAGTCCGAGCGCGAGCGTAAGCGCGGCGAGCGTATCGCGGTAACCAACCTGCGGACGCCGGACGAGATTTAATTAGCGCCTGCGGTCAGTAAGCGTCTTTGTATATCAATACTATAAAAGCAAAGGCACTGAGCGCAGTCACCACAGAACCATTTGCAATGGTGAGAACTATGACCGATTTAACCGCGCAAGACGCCGCTATGCCAGCCTGGCAGACAAGGGATCACCTGGATGATCCGGTCATTGGCGAATTGCGTAACCGTTTTGGGCCGGATGCCTTTACCGTTCAGCCAACCCGCACCGGGGTGCCCGTAGTCTGGGTTAAGCGCGGACAGTTACTGGAAGTGGTCGATTTCCTTAAGAAATCACCAAAACCCTACGTTATGCTGTTCGACCTGCATGGCATGGATGAGCGTCTACGCACACACCGCAACGGTTTACCGGCTGCGGATTTTTCCGTTTTCTACCACCTGATTTCCATTGAACGCAATCGCGACATCATGCTCAAGGTGGCGTTATCTGAAAACGATCTGAACCTGCCGACGCTGACGAAAATCTTCCCGAACGCCAACTGGTACGAGCGTGAAACATGGGAGATGTTTGGCATCACCTTCAACGGCCACCCGCACCTGACGCGCATCATGATGCCGCCGACCTGGGAAGGCCACCCGCTGCGTAAAGACTACCCGGCGCGCGCCACCGAATTCGATCCGTTTATCCTGACTAAACAGAAAGAAGATCTGGAAATGGAAGCGCTGACCTTCAAGCCTGAAGAGTGGGGCATGAAGCGCAGCAGCGAGCATGAAGACTTCATGTTCCTGAACCTGGGGCCAAACCACCCTTCCGCACACGGTGCTTTCCGTATCATCCTGCAGCTGGACGGCGAAGAGATCGTCGACTGCGTGCCGGATATCGGCTACCACCACCGTGGTGCTGAGAAAATGGGTGAGCGCCAGTCCTGGCACAGCTACATTCCGTATACTGACCGTATCGAATACCTCGGCGGCTGCGTCAACGAAATGCCTTACGTGCTGGCGGTTGAAAAGCTGGCCGGCATTGTGGTGCCGGAGCGCGTTGAAGTTATCCGCGTTATGCTTTCCGAGCTGTTCCGTATCAACAGCCACCTGCTGTACATCTCTACCTTTATTCAGGACGTCGGCGCCATGACCCCGGTGTTCTTCGCCTTTACCGATCGTCAGAAAATCTACGATCTGGTGGAAGCGATTACCGGTTTCCGTATGCACCCGGCCTGGTTCCGTATCGGCGGCGTTGCACACGACCTGCCGAAGGGCTGGGAGCGTCTGCTGAAAGAGTTCCTCGAGTGGATGCCGAAGCGCCTGGATTCCTATGAGAAAGCCGCGCTGCGCAACACCATTCTGAAAGGCCGTTCTCAGGGCGTTGCAGCCTATACCGCGAAAGAAGCGCTGGAGTGGGGCACCACCGGTGCTGGCCTGCGTGCCACCGGTATCGACTTCGACGTGCGTAAGGCTCGTCCTTACTCTGGCTACCAGAACTTCGACTTCGAAGTGCCGGTCGGCGGCGGCATCAGCGACTGCTATACCCGCGTGATGCTGAAAGTGGAAGAGCTTCGCCAGAGCCTGCGCATCCTTGAGCAGTGCCTGAAAAATATGCCAGCCGGCCCGTTCAAAGCGGATCACCCGCTGACCACGCCGCCGCCGAAAGAGCGCACGCTGCAGCATATCGAAACCCTGATCACTCACTTCCTGCAGGTTTCGTGGGGCCCGGTTATGCCGGCCAACGAATCCTTCCAGATGATTGAGGCAACGAAGGGTATTAACAGTTACTACCTGACCAGTGACGCTAGCACCATGAGCTACCGTACCCGTATTCGTACCCCGAGCTTTGCGCACCTGCAGCAAATTCCGGCGGCGATCCGCGGCAGCCTGGTTTCTGACCTGATTGTCTATCTGGGTAGTATCGATTTTGTAATGTCTGATGTGGATCGCTAACTATGCACGATAACCAACAAAACCAGGCTGAGGCTTTTGAGCTGAGTGCGGCAGAGCGTGAGGCGATTGAGCACGAAAAACACCATTACGAAGATGCCCGTGCGGCCTCTATCGAAGCGCTGAAAATCGTTCAGAAACAGCGTGGCTGGGTGCCGGATGGCGCTATCTACGCTATCGCTGACGTGCTGGGTATTCCGGCAAGCGACGTAGAAGGCGTGGCGACATTCTATAGCCAAATCTTCCGCCAGCCGGTAGGCCGTCACGTGATTCGCTACTGCGACAGCGTAGTTTGCCATATCACCGGCTACCAGGGCATTCAGTCGGCTATCGAAGCCAAACTGAACATCAAACCGGGCCAGACCACGTTTGATGGTCGTTTCACCCTGCTGCCAACCTGCTGCCTCGGTAACTGCGACAAGGGGCCGACCATGATGATTGATGAGGACACTCACAGCCATCTGACGCCGGAAGCCATCCCTGACTTGCTGGAGCAGTATAAATGAAGACGATTATTCGTACTGCCGAAACGCATCCGCTGACCTGGCGTCTGCGTGATGACAAACAGCCTGTCTGGCTCGACGAATACCGCAGCAAAAACGGCTATGAAGGCGCGCGTAAGGCGCTGACCGGCATGGCCCCGGATGAAATCGTTAATGCGGTAAAAGACGCCGGCCTGAAGGGGCGCGGCGGCGCGGGCTTTTCCACCGGTCTGAAGTGGAGCCTGATGCCGAAAGACGAATCCATGAACATCCGTTACCTGCTGTGTAACGCCGATGAAATGGAGCCGGGCACCTATAAAGACCGCCTGCTGATGGAGCAACTGCCACACCTGCTGGTGGAAGGCATGTTGATCTCCGCCTTTGCGCTTAAGGCTTACCGTGGCTACATCTTCCTGCGCGGTGAGTACATTGAAGCGGCGGTTCATTTGCGCCGCGCAATTGCTGAAGCCACCGAAGCGGGCCTGCTTGGTAAAAACATTCTGGGTTCCGGGTTCGACTTCGAGCTTATCGTGCACACCGGCGCAGGGCGTTATATCTGCGGTGAAGAAACCGCGCTGATTAACTCCCTGGAAGGTCGTCGTGCGAACCCTCGCTCAAAGCCACCGTTCCCGGCCTCCAGCGGCGTGTGGGGTAAACCGACCTGCGTAAATAACGTCGAAACCCTGTGTAACGTCCCTGCGATTCTGGCGAACGGCGTTGAGTGGTACCAGGGCATTGGCGGCGGCATGAGTAAAGATGCCGGCACCAAGCTGATGGGCTTCTCTGGCCGCGTGAAAAACCCTGGCGTCTGGGAATTACCTTTCGGGACCACAGCACGTGAGATCCTGGAAGAATACGCCGGCGGCATGCGTGATGGCCTGAAGTTTAAAGCCTGGCAGCCGGGCGGGGCGGGGACCGACTTCCTGACGGAAGCGCACCTCGATCTGCCGATGGAATTTGAAAGTATTGGTAAAGCAGGCAGCCGTCTCGGTACGGCGCTGGCAATGGCGGTAGACCATGAAATCGGTATGGTGCCGCTGGTGCGTAATCTGGAAGAGTTCTTTGCCCGTGAATCCTGCGGCTGGTGTACACCGTGTCGCGATGGTCTGCCGTGGAGCGTCAAAATCCTGCGCGCGCTTGAGCGTGGCGAAGGGCAGCCGGGGGATATCGAAACCCTCGAGCAGCTGTGCCGCCACCTGGGACCGGGTAAAACCTTCTGTGCCCACGCGCCGGGTGCCGTTGAGCCATTGCAGAGTGCGATTAAATATTTCCGCGACGAATTCGAAGCAGGCATTGCCAAACAGGATTACGGAAATCTGCGTGCCATTAATGGCATTCAGCCGAACCTGTTAAAAACGCGCTGGTGATATCGCCCCTCACCCCGGCCCTCTCCCCTAAGGGGAGAAAGCGAAAACGGGTGAGGGTGCATTGCACAAGAATTTTTGATTAACGCCTGAAGTTATTCAGGCCAACTGGAAGCATGCTGACTATGGCTACGATTCATGTAGACGGCAAAGAATACGAGGTCAATGGAGCAGACAACTTGCTAGAAGCTTGTCTCTCCCTCGGCCTTGATATTCCTTATTTTTGCTGGCATCCGGCGCTGGGCAGCGTCGGTGCTTGCCGCCAGTGTGCGGTGAAGCAATATCAGAACGCGGAAGACACCCGTGGGCGTCTGGTGATGTCCTGTATGACACCGGCCTCCGACGGGACCTTCATCTCTATTGATGATGGCGAAGCGAAACAGTTCCGTGAAAGCGTTGTGGAGTGGTTGATGACTAACCACCCGCACGACTGTCCGGTCTGTGAAGAGGGGGGGAACTGCCACCTGCAGGATATGACCGTCATGACCGGTCATAGCTTCCGTCGCTATCGCTTTACCAAGCGTACTCACCGCAATCAGGATCTCGGTCCGTTCATCTCTCACGAAATGAACCGCTGTATCGCCTGTTACCGCTGCGTGCGTTACTACAAAGACTACGCAGACGGTAAAGATCTGGGCGTTTACGGCGCGCACGATAACGTCTACTTTGGTCGCCCGGAAGACGGCACGCTGGAAAGCGAGTTCTCCGGTAACCTGGTAGAGATTTGCCCGACCGGCGTATTCACCGACAAAACGCACTCCGAGCGCTACAACCGTAAATGGGATATGCAGTTCGCACCGAGCATCTGTCAGCAGTGCTCGCTGGGCTGTAACACCAGCCCGGGTGAACGTTACGGTGAGCTGCGTCGTATCGAAAACCGCTACAACGGCACCGTGAACCACTACTTCCTGTGTGACCGTGGCCGTTTCGGTTACGGTTACGTCAACCTGAAAGACCGTCCGCGTCAGCCTATTCAGCGCCGTGGCGATGACCTCATTACCCTGAACGCCGAGCAGGCGATGCAGGGCGCTGCGGATATCCTGCGTCAGTCGAAGAAAGTGATCGGCATCGGTTCTCCGCGTGCGAGCGTGGAAAGCAACTTTGCGCTGCGTGAGCTGGTTGGGGCCGACAACTTCTACACGGGCATTGCGGCCGGTGAGCAGGCTCGCCTGCAGCTGATGCTGAAAGTGCTGCGTGAAAGCGGCATTCATACCCCTGCTCTGCGTGAAATCGAATCTTACGATGCGGTGCTGATTCTGGGCGAAGACGTTACCCAGACCGGCGCTCGTGCTGCACTGGCCATTCGCCAGGCGGTGAAAGGGAAGGCGCGTGAAATGGCAGCGGCACAGAAAGTTGCTGACTGGCAGATCGCCGCAATCCTGAACATCGGTCAGAACGCTAAGCACCCGCTGTTTGTCACCAACGTGGACAGCACCCGCCTGGATGATATCGCCGCATGGACTTACCGCGCGCCGGTTGAAGATCAGGCTCGTCTTGGTTTTGCGATTGCCAATGCGCTGGACAGCAACTCTCCGGCCGTTGAGCTGGACCGCGACCTGAAGAATAAAGTCGACGTCATCGTGCAGGCCCTGGCCGGCGCGAAGAAGCCGCTGATTGTTTCCGGGACTAACGCCGGTAGCGAAGCGGTAATTCAGGCTGCGGCCAACGTGGCTAAAGCGCTGAAAGGTCGCGGTGCAGACGTTGGCGTCACCATGATTGCTCGCGCGGTTAACAGCGTTGGCCTCGGCATGATTGGCGGCGGTTCTCTGGAAGACGCCCTGAGCGAACTGGAAAACGGCGCTGCCGATGCGGTAGTGGTGCTGGAAAACGACCTGCATCGCCATGCTTCTGCCGCTCGCGTAGACGCTGCGCTGAGCAAAGCGCCTCTGGTGATGGTTATCGACCATCAGCGTACGGACATCATGGACAAAGCCCATCTGGTTCTGTCCGCGGCAAGCTTTGCAGAAAGTGACGGTACGGTCATTAACAACGAAGGTCGCGCCCAGCGCTTCTTCCAGGTTTATGACCCGGCTTACTACGACACCAGCGTGACGATGTTCGAAAGCTGGCGCTGGCTGCACTCGCTGCACAGCACCGTGCAGAGCCGCGACGTTGACTGGACGCAGCTTGACCACGTTATTGATGCCTGCGTGAAGGCGCTGCCGCAGCTGGCTGGTATTAAAGATGCCGCGCCGGACGCTTCCTTCCGCATCAAGGGTCAGAAGCTGTCCCGTTCTCCTATCCGTTCGAGCGGACGCACCGCCATGCGCGCCAACATCAGCGTGCACGAACCGCGTCAGCCGCAGGATAAAGACACGATGTTCGCCTTCTCTATGGAAGGGAACAACAGCCCGCTGGCCGACCGTCAGCAGATTCCGTTTGCCTGGGCTCCAGGCTGGAACTCCCCGCAGGCATGGAACAAATTCCAGGCTGAAGTGGGCGGCCATCTGCGCCACGGCGATCCGGGCGTACGCCTGATTGAAGCCTCTGAAACGGGTCTGGATTACTTCACTTCCGTGCCGGATACCTTCCACGCGGAAGAGGGCAAATGGCGTATCGCGCCGTACTACCACCTGTTTGGTAGCGACGAGATGTCCCAGCGCTCTCCGGTGTTCCAGAAGCGTATGGTTGAGCCATACATCAAGCTGAACCCGGCCGATGCCGCGAAGCTTGGCGTTAACGCCGGGAGCCTGATCTCCTTCAGCTACGAAGGCCAGACGCTGAGTCTGCCGCTGCAGCTGTCCGAAGGTTTGGTTGCAGGGCAGGTAGGTCTGCCGATGGGGATGCCGGGGATTGCGCCAGTGCTTGCCGGTGCTCGTCTTGAAAATCTGCAGGAGGCAGCGTTATGAGCTGGCTGACACCGGAAGTTATCGACATTCTGCTGAGCATCCTCAAAGCGGTTGTCATTCTGCTGGTCGTGGTGACCTGTGGGGCATTCATGAGCTTCGGCGAACGCCGCCTGCTCGGTCTGTTCCAGAACCGCTATGGACCGAACCGCGTAGGCTGGGGTGGTTCACTCCAGCTGGTTGCGGACATGATCAAGATGTTCTTTAAAGAGGACTGGATCCCTAAGTTCTCTGACCGCGTGATATTTACTCTTGCGCCGATGATCGCGTTCACCTCGCTGCTGCTGGCCTTTGCCATTGTGCCGGTCAGCCCAAGCTGGGTGGTTGCGGATCTGAACATCGGGATCCTGTTCTTCCTGATGCTGGCGGGCCTGGCGGTTTACGCCGTGCTGTTCGCCGGCTGGTCCAGTAACAACAAATACTCCCTGCTTGGTGCGATGCGTGCTTCCGCGCAGACCCTGAGCTATGAAGTGTTCCTGGGGCTTTCCCTGATGGGCGTGGTGGCGCAGGCCGGTTCCTTTAATATGGCCGACATCGTCAACAACCAGGCCAATCTGTGGAACGTTATCCCGCAGTTCTTCGGCTTCGTGACCTTCGCGATTGCCGGCGTTGCGGTTTGCCACCGTCACCCGTTTGACCAACCGGAAGCCGAGCAGGAACTGGCCGATGGTTATCACATCGAATATTCCGGTATGAAGTTCGGTCTGTTCTTCGTCGGGGAATACATCGGCATCGTCACCGTGTCTGCTCTGATCGTGACGCTGTTCTTTGGTGGCTGGCATGGCCCGTGGTTACCGCCGTTCATCTGGTTCGCGCTGAAAACCGCGTTCTTCATGATGATGTTCATTTTGATTCGCGCCGCACTGCCTCGTCCGCGTTATGACCAGGTGATGTCCTTCGGCTGGAAAGTTTGCCTGCCGCTGACGCTTATCAACTTGCTGGTGACCGCCGCGGTCATTCTTTACCAGGCACCATAAGGGGTGAAAAAACCATGACATTGAAAGAGTTAGTGGTTGGTTTCGGCACCCAGGTACGCAGTATCTGGATGATCGGCATGCACGCTTTCGCCAAGCGCGAAACCCGCATGTATCCGGAAGAACCAGTGTATCTGCCGCCGCGCTACCGTGGCCGTATCGTGCTGACGCGCGACCCGGACGGTGAAGAGCGCTGCGTAGCCTGTAACCTGTGTGCGGTAGCCTGCCCGGTAGGCTGTATTTCCCTGCAGAAAGCCGAGATGCAAGACGGTCGTTGGTATCCGGAGTTCTTCCGTATCAACTTCTCTCGCTGCATCTTCTGCGGCCTGTGCGAAGAAGCCTGCCCGACCACCGCGATTCAGCTTACCCCGGACTTCGAACTGGGTGAGTACAAGCGCCAGGATCTGGTGTACGAGAAAGAGGATCTGCTGATTTCCGGTCCGGGCAAATACCCGGAATATAACTTCTACCGGATGGCAGGTATGGCAATCGACGGCAAAGATAAGGGCGAAGCGGAAAACGAAGCCAAGCCTATCGACGTCAAAGGCCTGTTACCTTAAGGAGCAAGGCAATGGAATTCGCTTTTTATATCTGCGCCATTGTGGCCGTCCTGACGACCCTTCGGACGATTACTCACACCAATCCGGTGCATGCGCTGCTGTACCTGATCATCTCGCTGCTGGCGATCTCCGGGGTGTTTTTCTCCCTGGGGGCTTACTTCGCCGGTGCGCTGGAGATCATCGTCTACGCCGGGGCTATCATGGTGCTGTTCGTCTTCGTGGTGATGATGCTCAACCTCGGTAACGCGGTTCAGCAGCAGGAACGCGAGTGGCTGAAGCCGCAGCTGTGGATCGGGCCTGGTATCCTGTCTGCAGTCCTGTTGGTGGTTCTGATTTACGCAATCCGCACCGTTAACGACCAGGGCATCGACGGCACGTCTATCGATGCGAAACAGGTCGGTATCGCGCTGTTCGGGCCTTACGTTCTGGCGGTGGAGCTGGCCTCCATGCTGCTGCTCGCAGGTCTGGTCGTTGCGTTCCACCTGGGTCGTGAAGACCGTGTCGGCGAGGTGCTGAGCAATCGCCCTGCTGATATGGCCGTGAGAAGAAAAACGGAGGAGAACGTATGATCCCGCTGCAACATGGACTGATCCTCGCCGCCATTTTGTTCGTGCTGGGACTGACCGGTCTGGTCATTCGCCGCAACCTGCTGTTCATGCTGATCAGCCTGGAAGTGATGATTAACGCCGCCGCGCTGGCCTTCGTGGTTGCCGGCAGCTACTGGGGCCAGGCTGACGGTCAGGTGATGTATATACTCGCGATTAGCTTAGCTGCTGCCGAAGCCAGTATTGGCCTCGCGCTGTTACTGCAGCTCCATCGTCGTCGCCAGAATCTGAATATCGATTCAGTAAGTGAGATGCGTGGATGAACCTTCTCTGGTTAACCATTGTTCTGCCATTGATTGGCTTTTTACTGTTGGCATTCTCCCGTGGCCGCTGGTCAGAAAACCTGTCCGCAACCATCGGGATGGGCTCAGTAGGTCTGGCGGCGGTTGTGACCGCCATTGCCGGGGTTGATTTCTTTAACAACGGGCAGCAGGCGTTTACTCAGCCGCTGTGGACCTGGATGGCGGTCGGTGACTTTAACATCGGCTTCAACCTGGTGCTGGACGGCCTGTCCCTGACCATGCTTTCTGTGGTTACTGGCGTCGGCTTCCTGATCCACATGTTCGCGTCCTGGTACATGCGCGGCGAAGAGGGTTACTCCCGCTTCTTCGCCTACACCAACCTGTTCATCGCCAGCATGGTGGTTCTGGTTCTTGCCGACAACCTGCTGCTGATGTACCTCGGCTGGGAAGGCGTTGGTCTGTGTTCTTACCTGCTGATTGGTTTCTACTACACCGATCCGAAGAACAACGCAGCGGCAATGAAAGCGTTTGTGGTCACCCGCGTAGGGGACGTGTTCCTGGCCTTCGGCCTGTTCATTCTCTACAACGAACTGGGTACGCTGAACTTCCGCGAAATGGTTGAACTGGCGCCGCAGCACTTTGCTGCCGGTAACCAGATGCTGACCTGGGCAACCCTGATGCTGCTGGGCGGCGCGGTCGGTAAATCTGCACAGCTTCCGCTGCAAACATGGCTGGCGGATGCGATGGCGGGTCCAACCCCTGTTTCTGCGCTGATTCACGCGGCCACCATGGTAACCGCGGGCGTCTATCTGATTGCCCGTACCCACGGCCTGTTCCTGATGACCCCGGAAATTCTGCATCTGGTGGGTATCGTG
This sequence comes from Cedecea sp., assembly GCF_036500665.1. NCBI lineage: Bacteria > Pseudomonadati > Pseudomonadota > Gammaproteobacteria > Enterobacterales > Enterobacteriaceae > Cedecea > Cedecea sp. The sequence continues at coordinate 52,591 of NZ_DASYBS010000086.1, read as the reverse complement.
GGTGCCGTTACGCTGGTGCTGGCAGGCTTTGCCGCGCTGGTACAGACCGACATCAAACGCGTACTCGCTTACTCCACCATGAGCCAGATTGGCTACATGTTCCTGGCGCTGGGCGTGCAGGCATGGGATGCGGCTATTTTCCACCTGATGACCCACGCGTTCTTTAAAGCGCTGCTGTTCCTGTCATCCGGCTCGGTGATTCTGGCGTGCCACCACGAGCAAAACATCTTCAAAATGGGTGGCCTGCGTAAGTCCATTCCGCTGGTGTATGTCTGCTTCCTGGTCGGGGGCGCGGCGCTGTCCGCTCTGCCGCTGATTACCGCAGGCTTCTTCAGTAAAGATGAGATTCTTGCCGGTGCGATGGCGAACGGCCACATCAACCTGATGGTTGCGGGCCTGGTCGGGGCATTCATGACCTCGCTGTACACCTTCCGCATGATTTTCATCACGTTCCACGGCGAAGAAAAAATTCACGCTCACGCAGGGAAGGGCATTACCCACCACCTGCCGCTGGTTGTTCTGCTGGTACTGTCCACTTTCGTTGGCGCCATGATTGTGCCACCGCTGCGCGGCGTATTGCCGGAAACCACTGAACTTGCGCACGGCAGCGTGCTGACCCTGGAGATCATCTCCGGCGTCGTCGCTATTGCCGGGATCCTGATTGCTGCCTTCCTGTGGCTGGGCAAACGTACTCTGGTGACGTCGCTTGCGAACAGCGCACCGGGGCGTTTCTTCGGTACCTGGTGGTTCAATGCCTGGGGCTTCGACTGGCTGTACGACATGATTTTCGTCAAGCCGTTCCTCGGTATTGCGTGGCTGCTGCGCCGTGACCCGCTGAATGCTTTGATGAACATTCCGGCTATTCTTTCCCGCTTTGCTGGCCGCGGCCTGCTGGTGAGTGAGAACGGTTACCTGCGCTGGTATGTTGCGTCCATGAGCATCGGGGCCGTTGTGGTACTCGGCCTGCTGCTGGTTCTGCGTTAACAGGATTTCTTCCATCCCCCTCTCTCGTGAGAGAGAGGGTCGGAGCGGGGCTGAATACCTCCTCTGGCGCTGGGAAGTGAGCGATGTTTAAGAATTATTTTGACTTAGGGACTCAAACGCCATGCTATTACCCTGGCTAATACTAATCCCCTTTATCGGCGGCTTCTTCTGCTGGCAGACCGAACGCTTCGGCGTGAAAGTGCCTCGCTGGATAGCGCTGATTACCATGGGGCTGACACTGGCTCTCTCTCTGCAATTGTGGTTGCAGGGTGGCTACTCACTGACGCAGGCGGCGGGTTTGCCGCAGTGGCAGTCTGAATTTGTTCTGCCGTGGATCCCACGTTTTGGCATTGAAATTCACCTGGCGCTCGACGGTCTGTCGCTGCTGATGGTAGTGCTGACCGGCCTGCTCGGCGTGCTGGCGGTACTTTGTTCCTGGAATGAAATCGAAAAATATCAGGGCTTCTTCCACCTCAACCTGATGTGGATCCTCGGTGGCGTTATCGGCGTGTTCCTTGCCATCGACATGTTCCTGTTCTTCTTCTTCTGGGAAATGATGCTGGTGCCGATGTACTTCCTGATTGCACTGTGGGGCCACAAAGCCTCCGACGGGAAGACGCGTATTACCGCCGCAACCAAGTTCTTCATCTATACCCAGGCGAGCGGCCTGGTGATGCTGATAGCTATCCTTGGCCTGGTGTTTGTGCACTACAACGCGACCGGGGTGTGGACCTTCAACTACGAGCTGCTGCTGAAAACGCCGATGTCCCACGGCGTACAATGGCTGCTGATGCTGGGCTTCTTTATTGCCTTCGCGGTGAAAATGCCGGTGGTTCCGCTTCACGGCTGGCTGCCGGATGCGCACTCTCAGGCACCGACGGCGGGTTCCGTTGACCTGGCGGGTATCTTGCTGAAAACCGCAGCCTACGGCCTGCTGCGCTTCTCTCTGCCGCTGTTCCCTGAAGCGTCCGCAGAGTTCGCGCCAATCGCCATGTGGCTGGGCGTCATCGGCATCTTCTACGGCGCGTGGATGGCCTTTGCTCAGACCGACATTAAACGCCTGATTGCTTATACCTCCGTTTCCCACATGGGCTTCGTGCTGATTGCTATCTACACCGGCAACCAGCTGGCTTACCAGGGCGCGGTGATTCAGATGATTGCCCACGGTCTGTCCGCAGCGGGTATGTTCATCATCTGTGGTCAGCTTTATGAGCGTCTGCACACCCGTGATATGCGCATGATGGGTGGCCTGTGGAACAAAATTAAATGGCTGCCGGGTCTGTCGATGTTCTTCGCTGTTGCCACCCTGGGTATGCCAGGGACCGGTAACTTCGTTGGTGAATTCATGATTCTGTTCGGCAGCTTCCACGTTGTGCCGGTCATTACCGTGATTTCAACCTTCGGCCTGGTCTTCGCCTCCGTTTACTCCCTGGCGATGTTGCACCGCGCTTACTTCGGTAAAGCTAAGAGCGAAATCAGCGATAAACAGCTGCCTGGCATGTCCATGCGCGAGTTCTTTATCATTCTGTTGCTGGTGGTGCTGTTAGTTCTGCTGGGCTTCTTCCCGCAGCCGATTCTGGATACTTCGCATTCTGCGATGAGCAATATTCAGCAGTGGTTTACCAGTTCACTTTCTACTACAAGGCCGTAATTCGCTCATGACTTTAACGACTCAACACTTGATCGCGCTGCTACCGCTGTTGATCGTCGGATTGACGGTGGTGGTTGTGATGCTCTCCATTGCGTGGCGACGCGACCATTTTCTGAATGCTACGCTGTCGGTTATCGGCCTTAACGCCGCGCTGATTTCACTGTGGTTTGTCGGTCAGGCAGGGGCGATGGACGTCACCCCGCTGATGCGCGTTGACGGCTACGCCATGCTCTACACCGGGCTGGTGCTGCTGGCGAGCCTGGCGACCTGTACCTTTGCCTATCCGTGGCTGCAGGGCTACACCGACAACCGCGAAGAGTTCTACCTGCTGGTGCTGATTGCTGCCCTCGGCGGCATCCTGCTGGCTAACGCGAACCACCTCGCGGCGCTGTTCCTCGGCATTGAATTGATCTCTCTGCCGCTGTTCGGCCTGGTCGGCTATGCCTTCCGCCAGAAGCGTTCTTTGGAAGCAAGCATCAAGTACACCATTCTGTCAGCGGCGGCATCGTCCTTCCTGCTGTTCGGTATGGCGCTGGTTTACGCCGAGTCCGGTAGCCTGTCGTTTGTTAGCCTCGGTAAGAGCCTGGCGGACAATATGCTGCACGAGCCTCTGCTGCTGGCGGGTCTGGGCCTGATGATAGTCGGCCTTGGCTTCAAGCTTTCTCTGGTGCCGTTCCACCTGTGGACGCCGGACGTCTACCAGGGCGCACCTGCCCCGGTCTCCACCTTCCTGGCGACAGCCAGCAAGATTGCCATTTTTGGCGTGGTGATGCGTCTGTTCCTCTACGCACCTGTGGGCAACAGCGAAGCGGTTCGTGTGGTGCTGGGCATTATTGCCTTCGCCTCTATCCTCTTCGGTAACCTGATGGCGCTGAACCAGTCCAATATCAAGCGTCTGCTGGGTTACTCCTCTATCGCCCACCTTGGCTACCTGCTGGTGGCGCTGATTGCGCTGCAAACCGGCAATATGTCGATGGAAGCGGTAGGGGTTTATCTGGCCGCTTACCTGTTCAGCAGCCTGGGGGCGTTCGGCGTGGTTAGCCTGATGTCCAGCCCGTACCGTGGCCCGGATGCCGACTCACTGTTCTCCTATCGTGGTCTGTTCTGGCACAAGCCGGTGCTTTCTGCGGTAATGACCGTGATGATGCTTTCCCTGGCGGGTATTCCAATGACCCTGGGCTTCATCGGTAAGTTCTACATCATCGCAGTCGGCGTTCAGGCCCACCTGTGGTGGCTGACCGGTGCAGTGGTACTAGGCAGCGCCATCGGCCTTTACTACTATCTGCGCGTGACCGTGAGCCTGTACCTGAGCGCACCTCAGCAGCTTAACCGTGATACCCCATCTAACTGGAACTGGGCGTTGACCGCGGGCGGCGTGGTGGTGCTGATTTCTGCCCTGCTGGTGCTGCTGCTGGGTGTTTATCCGCAGCCGCTTATTAGCCTGGTGCAGTTAGCGCAGCCGCTGATGTAATCGGGTTTACGAAACCGTTCAAAAACCGCCACTTGCTGGCGGTTTTTTTATGGGCTCAGCCTTTGGCCAACTCAAGAATAAAATCCAGAAAACAGCGGGTGCGTGCGGCGGGATTGATACGTGAAGGGTAGTAAGCATAAAGCGGGAAGCGCTCGTCCGGCCAGTCAGGGAACAGATCTACCAGCAACCCTTTCTGCACCAGTTGGTCAGAGCCAAAGGTCATCATCTGCGCTATCCCGTGGCCGCTGAGGCAGGCCTCGTGCAGCATACGGGCATCGTTCAGGGTGAGCCTTCCCTCCACCGGAACGTTGATTACCCGCCCCTCGCGGTGAAACTCCCACTCAAACGGCCTGCCGGTTTCCGGGTCGCGAAAATGAATGCAGGTATGCTCCATCAGCGCTTCTGGCGTTGGCGGGCGACCAAAGCGTTCAAGATAGGCGGGGGTGGCAACGGTCATGATCCTTGTCTCCAGCAGCTTCCTTGCCACCAGGCTGCTATCACGCGGAACCCCAAATCTGACGGCCAGGTCGAAACCTTCTGAAATCATGTCACCCAACCTGTCACGGGTGACCAGATCCAGCTCAAGGTTCGGGTAACGTGACATAAAGGTCTCAATTTGCGGGCCGAATACCAGGCTTGAAAAGAAAGGATCGATATTAACCCGTAACCTGCCGGTTACCGCTTTGGTTGCCAGCGAAGCGCTGCTGGTGACGTCTTCCAGCGCTGCCAGCAGCGGCAGTATCTGGCGATAAAAGTCTTTGCCTTCTACCGTCAATGACACCGCGCGTGTAGTGCGGTCGAAAAGGCGGATACCGAGGCGTTTCTCAAGCCGTGCAATGGCCCGGCTGACCCCCGGAGGCGACATATTGATGACTTCCGCGGCGGCGGCAAAAGTGCCGCTTTCCACCACGGCGGTAAATACAGACAGGCCGTCAAAAGCCCGATCGTTGAAAATCATATTGGTGCCCCGAAGTCATCAGTGAATTGTCTATGGTGCTATCGATACAACATAGCGGCTTCAGCATAATGCCGTCCACACCCTGTGGTGGAATGAGAAACTGGAGAAACAGTATGTTCGCAATTACGGGTATTACCGGACAAGTTGGCGGTGCGCTGGCTAAAGTACTGCTTGCTGAAGGACACGGGATTCGTGCGGTGGTACGCAATGAAACGAAAGGGCTGCCGTGGGCACAGCAGGGCGCTGACGTTGCGCGGGCGGCAATGAATGATGGCGAGGCGTTGGCTCAGGCGTTCACGGGCGCTGATGCCGTATTTATCCTGCTGCCGCCGGTGTTTGATCCTTCGGGGGATTTCGCAGAGCCGCGAGCCAATATTGCTGCCATAAAGCAGGCGTTACAGGTCGCCCGCCCGCAGCACGTTGTCTGTCTCTCAACTATTGGTGCACACGCCACCCAGCCAAATCTCCTGAACGCTTTGGGGATCATGGAAAAAGAGCTGACGAATATTTGCGAGTCGGTCGTTTTCCTGCGTGCGGGCTGGTTTATGGAAAATTTCCTCTGGGATGTGGAAAGCGCGAAGGAGACCGGCGTGATCTATAGCCATCTGCAGCCCCTGGAGCGGGCTATCCCGATGATTGCGACGGCGGATATCGCCGCGCTTGCTGCTGAACTGTTGGCTCAGCCAGAACCAGGAACTCGCATTGTGGAGCTGGAAGGGCCGCAGCGTTACAGCCCGCAACTGGCAGCCGAAGCGTTCTCTCAGGTTCTGGGGCGTCCGGTAACGGCAGAAGCGGTGCCGCGTGAAAACTGGGCGGCGGATTTCCTTGCTCAGGGCATGAGAAACCCGCTCCCGCGCATGCAAATGCTGGACGGCTTCAACGAAGGCTGGATTGATTTCACCGGCGAAACGGTGAAAGCTGCCACACCTCTGGAAACTGTGCTAAAACAGTTGCTTGAGCGTCATCAATAACCCATCAGGTGGCGCCTGAATCAAAAGGAGTTTTTCAATGCTTAACTGGCAGGATTTACACCATTCTGAGCTGAGCGCCACCGATCTTTATGCCCTTCTGGCCCTGCGCTGCGAAGTCTTTATTGTTGAGCAGCGCTGCGCTTATCTTGATGTTGATGGTGAGGATTTGGTGGGAGAGAACCGCCATATTCTCGGCTGGCGTGACGGCAAGTTAATTGCCTATGCCCGCATTCTTAAAAGCGACAACGAACTGGAGCCGGTGGTGATTGGCCGCGTCATTGTGGATGCATCCGTACGCGGTGAAAAGCTTGGCCAGCAGCTCATGACCCAGGCGCTTGCTGCCTGTCAACGTCAGTGGCCTGACCGGGCTATTTACCTGGGCGCTCAGGCACATTTGCAGGCGTTTTATGCCCAGTTTGGTTTCCATCCGGTCACCGAAGTGTATGACGAAGATGGCATCCCGCACGTTGGCATGGCTAATCGATAGCAGGCGAAACCCGTTCAGGTTGTCTATAGTTAGCGGACGAGAAATTTTTTAACACGGAGAAAAAGGTATGCAACCGTATGAATCTCGTCTCGATGATGACCTTGCGCTGTTAAGCGACACGCTTGAAGAGGTCCTTCGTTCCTCCGGCGATCCGGCTGACCAAAAATACATTGAGCTAAAGGCGAAAGCGGAACAGGCGCTGAACGACGTGAAAGAACGCATCAGCAACGCGTCGGACAACTACTACTACCGTGCCAAAAAGGCGGTTTACCGTGCTGATGATTATGTGCACGAAAAGCCCTGGCAGGGCATAGGTGTAGGGGCTGCGGTAGGGCTGATGATAGGGCTTTTACTGCGTCGGTAAGCTTGTCCTCGCCTGAGAACGGCAAATAAAGAATCTTACCCCCTGGGTAGGATTTTTTTTTGCCGCAACGACCACGTATAATAAGGGGTTTTTACAGCGCGTGAGGTAAAGGTGAATTCAGTCGCCGTAGCACTGCAGCAAATGCAGCAGGAATTAGCAGGAGAATTTGCGGATGCGCCGGGCCTTCAGCGCCTGTGCGTGCCGGTCACGCTGAGTGACGCCTCCGATCCTCTCGCATGGCTAACTGCTCAACCCCTCTATCCTCAATTTTACTGGCAGCAGCGCAGCGGTAATGAAGAAGTTGCGGCGCTAGGTGCACTGCTGCATTTTTCTGCTCTGGAACAGGCTCAGGCTTTTTTACAGTCTCATCCGGGGCAGCCTTGTCTGCGCGTCTGGGGGTTAAATGCCTTCGACCCGTCGACCGGATTTCTCTTTCTCTCGCGCCTGGAATGGCGACGGGTAGGTGGCGAAGCGCATCTTTGGCTGCATCTGTATAGCGAAACGTCCCTGAAGCAGGATGCTTTAGCCGCTGCGGCATTTATTGAACAGCTCCTGCCCGCGAAACTGCTCCCACAGTTAAATCTCAAATGCCTGGGTGAAACGCATCTCCCTGAGCAGCCTGAATGGCACCGCCTGGTCGACCAGGTGGTCAGCGCGATTAGCCAGGATGAGCTGGATAAAGTCGTACTGGCGCGTGCGACCGACCTGGCGTTTTCTTCCCCGGTTTCTGCCGGCGGATTCATGGCCGCAAGCCGCCGGGTGAATCTGAACTGTTACCATTTCCTGATGGCGTTCGATGCGCAAAATGCTTTCCTGGGCTCCAGCCCGGAACGCCTGTGGCGAAGAATCGACGATGCGCTGCGCACCGAGGCGCTGGCAGGCACGGTGGCTAACCACGCCGACGATGCTCAGGCCGCGAAACTAGGCCAGTGGCTGCTAAAAGATGACAAAAACCAGCGTGAAAATATGCTGGTGGTAGAAGACATCTGCCAGCGGCTACGGGAGGCGGTAGGTGCGCTGGATGTGCTGCCGCCGCAGGTGATGCGGCTGCGTAAGGTTCAGCATCTGCGACGCTGCATCTGGACCCGCCTCAAGCGTCAGGATGATGCACTTTGCCTGAAACAGCTACAGCCAACCGCGGCGGTAGCAGGGTTACCGCGTGAGCTTGCCCGCGCATTTATTGCCGCGAACGAGCCTTTTGAACGTGAATGGTACGCGGGCTCGGCCGGATATTTGTCCCGCCACCAAACGGAGTTCTGCGTGGCGCTGCGCTCGGCAAAAGTGAGCCACACCGGCGTTCGCCTTTACGCGGGAGCGGGCATTGTCGCCGGATCGGTTGCCGCAGAAGAGTGGCAAGAGATTGAAAATAAAGCGGCAGGATTGAAGACGCTGCTTATTGGCGGCGGCAACTGAATAAGTTATTCACGACGCAAATCAATTTAACTTTTGCCATAGTATTTATAATCAATCGTCGAAATTGACTGCGGACAATATTATGTCGATAAGCTCATTTAACCGTCGCTGGGCGGGCGTCATACTCGAAGCATTGACCCGACATGGGGTGCGGCACGTGTGCATCGCGCCCGGTTCCCGCTCAACGCCCTTGACCCTCAGCGCGGCGGAAAATCGCAGTTTCATTTGTCATACCCATTTTGATGAGCGCGGCCTTGGTCATCTGGCCCTTGGGCTGGCGAAGGCGAGCGGGGAGCCGGTGGCGGTTATCGTGACCTCCGGCACCGCCGTTGCCAATCTTTATCCTGCCGTGATCGAAGCCGGGCTAACCGGCGAAAGGCTTATCTTACTGACGGCTGACCGCCCACCTGAGCTTATTGACTGTGGTGCAAACCAGGCCATTCGTCAGCCAGGACTGTTTAGCTCGCACCCCACTGAGGTTCTTAACCTACCTCGCCCAACGCACGACATTCCTGCCCGTTGGCTGGTGTCCACGGTCGACAGCGCCGTAGGCCAGCTGCGAGGTGGAGCACTGCATATCAATTGCCCGTTTGCCGAGCCGCTATACGGTGCCCCGGATGATACCGGCCTTGACTGGCAAAACCAGCTGGAAGGCTGGTGGGAAGGAGACAAACCCTGGCTCCGTGACATGAGCGAAAATGCGGTTCTGAAGCAGAGAGACTGGTTCTTCTGGCGACAAAAACGGGGCGTGGTGGTGGCCGGGCGGCTTTCTGCCAGCGAAGGCGAACAGGTGGCGACATGGGCGCAAATGCTCGGCTGGCCGCTTATCGGTGATGTGCTTTCGCAAACCGGCCAGCCGCTGCCGTGCGCCGATTTGTGGCTAAGCAATAGCCAGGCCGTTGCGTGCCTGGAGCAGGCGCAAATCGTCATTCAGTTCGGCGGCAGCCTGACCGGAAAACGGGTACTCCAGTGGCAGGCCGCCTGCCAGCCGGAAGAGTACTGGCTGGTGGATAAACTGCCCGGGCGTCTTGATCCTGCTAATCATCGTGGCCGCCGTCTGGTTGCAGGGGTAGAAGCCTGGCTGGAAAAACACCCCGCGGAAAAACGCATCCCCTGGGCAGAAAAATTAACCTCCCTTGCCTGGCAGGCGCTGGAAAAGGTTGAAGAAGGCACGGGTGAATTTGGTGAAGCTCAGGTGGCCCAGCGTTTACCTCGCATACTGCCGGAAGGTGGCCAGCTGTTTGTTGGCAACAGTCTAATTGTTCGTTTGATCGATGCTTTTGCGCAGCTGCCTGTAGGGTATCCGGTCTACAGTAACCGAGGGGCCAGCGGCATTGATGGTCTGATTTCAACGGCGGCCGGGGTACAGCGTGCAACGGCACGTTCCACGCTTGCCATCGTCGGCGATATTTCCGCACTTTATGACCTTAATGCGCTCGCGCTGCTGCGCCACGTATCTGCGCCTTTTGTGCTTCTGGTGGTTAACAACAACGGCGGGCAGATTTTCTCCCTCCTGCCGACGCCTGCCGAAGAGCGCGAACGTTTCTATTGCATGCCGCAGAACGTGAATTTCGCCCATGCCGCCGCAATGTTCGACCTGGGTTATCAAAATCCTGATAGCTGGATAGCGCTGGAGGAAGCCGTGCGTCGTGCCTGGCTGCGCCCTGGCGCGACGGTGATTGAAATAACGGTGCCGGAAACCGCCGGTGCCCAAACGCTGCAACACCTGCTGGCTCAGGTCAGCCAGGCATGATCCTTCATGCCGTACCGCATTTGGGGCGCCGTTCAGACTTGCCCTGGATTGTCTGGCTGCATGGTTTTCTCGGCGGCCATCAGGAATGGCAGGCTTTCCCTCCGCACTTTCCTGACTGGTCGCAGCTGCGGGTAGATCTGCCCGGCCACGGCGGTTCCGTCGGGATCCGGGTGCACGACTTTGCCGATGTCGATAGCGCTTTACGGGCGACGTTAGAACATTACGGCATCCGCAATTACTGGCTGGTGGGTTACTCCCTCGGTGGACGTATAGCGATGTATCATGCCTGCCAGCCCGAAGGTAAAGGGCTGCGAGGGCTGGTGGTGGAAGGCAGTCATCCGGGTTTAGTCCGCAAGGCAGAGCGTGAGTTGAGGGCGCTGAGCGATGCGCGTTGGGGACAGCGCTTAACGCATGAGCATTTCCAGACTGTCCTCCGGGACTGGTATCAGCAGCCGGTATTCCATTCGCTGAGTCACGAACAGCGCGCTGCTTTGGTTGCCCTGCGTGAGCAAAACAATCCGAAGGCGCTCGCGCAGATGCTCGAGGCCACATCGCTTGCTCGTCAGCCCGATTTACGCAGGCCGCTTTGCCAGCTTGCGGTTCCTTTTCATTATTTATGCGGCGAGCGGGACGAAAAGTTTCGCGCCGTCGCCGCTGAGCTTAGCGGTTCTCCGGAGCTGATCCCCAACGCCGGCCATAACGCCCATCGGGAGGCGCCCGCCGCGTTCAGCTCGGCCCTGTTAACCCTCTTTCGTCACTATGACCTGTAAGGATCCCTCATGATTTACCCTGATGAACAAATGCTTTATGCACCGGTTGAATGGCAGGATTGCTCCGAAGGCTACACCGATATTCGCTACCATAAATCCAGCGACGGCATCGCCAAAATCACCATTAACCGCCCGGAAGTACGCAACGCGTTTCGTCCGCTAACCGTCAAAGAGATGATTAACGCGCTGGCCGACGCACGCTATGACGACAATATCGGTACCATTATTTTGACCGGCGAAGGTGAAAAGGCCTTCTGCGCGGGTGGCGACCAGAAAGTGCGCGGCGACTACGGCGGCTATCAGGACGCAAGCGGCGTTCATCACCTGAACGTGCTCGACTTCCAGCGCCAAATCCGTACCTGTCCTAAACCGGTTGTTGCTATGGTAGCGGGCTTTTCCATCGGCGGCGGCCACGTGCTGCACATGATGTGTGACCTGACCATTGCCGCTGAAAACGCCGTCTTTGGCCAGACGGGCCCGAAAGTAGGCTCTTTTGACGGTGGCTGGGGCGCGTCCTATATGGCGCGTATTGTTGGCCAGAAAAAGGCGCGCGAAATCTGGTTCCTTTGCCGCCAGTATGACGCGAAAGAAGCGCTGGATATGGGGCTGGTCAATACTGTCGTACCGATCGCCGATCTGGAAAAAGAGACCGTGCGCTGGTGCCGTGAAATGCTGCAAAACAGCCCGATGGCGCTGCGCTGCCTGAAAGCCGCCCTGAATGCTGACTGCGACGGTCAGGCCGGGCTGCAGGAACTGGCGGGCAACGCCACGATGCTGTTCTACATGACCGAAGAGGGTCAGGAAGGTCGCAACGCGTTTAACCAGAAGCGTCAGCCAGACTTCAGCAAATTTAAACGGAATCCATAATGCGCAGCGCGGCGCTGTGGCGCTTTCAAATCCCGATGGAGGCCGGCGTCGTGCTACGCGACCAGCGCCTCAAATTCAGGGATGGTCTGGTGGTACGTTTGACATCGGGCGAGCGTAGCGGATGGGGCGAGATTTCACCTTTACCGGGTTTTAGCCGTGAAAGCCTTGTGGAAGCCCAGGCGCAGGCCGAGCGCTGGCTCGAGCGCTGGATTGCTGACGAAACGTCTTCCCTGCCTGAGCTGCCGTCCGTCGCGTTTGGCCTTAGCTGTGCGCTGGCAGAAATAGACGGAACGCTGCCACAGGGAGCAGACTATCGTGCGGCCCCGCTGTGTACCGGCGATCCTGACGAGCTGATTCTTGCGCTGGCTGAAATGCCGGGGGAAAAAGTGGCGAAGGTAAAAGTTGGCCTTTACGAAGCCGTGCGGGACGGCATGGTGGTCAATCTGCTGCTTGAGGCCGTGCCTGAACTGCATTTGCGTCTTGATGCTAACCGCAGCTGGACGCCGCTCAAGGCACAGCAGTTCGCTAAATACGTTAATCCTGATCGCCGCTCGCGCATCGATTTTGTCGAAGAACCGTGCAAAACCCGCGAGCAGTCTCGCGAGTTCAGTCGGGAAACAGGGATTGCGATTGCCTGGGACGAGAGCCTGCGAGAGAGTGATTTCGTTTTCGCCGCAGAGCCGGGCGTTTCGGCAGTGGTTATCAAACCGACGCTGACCGGAAGCCTGGATAAAGTGCGTGAGCAGGTCACCTCCGCGCACAAATTAGGGTTAAAAGCGGTGATCAGCTCCTCCATTGAGTCGAGCCTGGGGCTGACCCAGTTGGCTCGCATCGCCGCCTGGCTCACGCCGGGAACCCTGCCGGGGCTGGATACGTTGTCCCTGATGCAGTCTCAGCTTGAGCGCAGCTGGCCGGGTAGCTCGCTGCCTTGCATAAGTGCCAATCAGCTTGAGCGTATTCGATGATCTTTTCCGACTGGCCGTGGCGTCACTGGGCAAACGTCCGGGGCGCAAACGTCGCGCTCCGCCTCGACGATGAGCGCTTAACCTGGCCAACCCTTTGCCAGCGCGTGGATGCGCTGGCGGGAGGCTTTCGCCAGCAGGGCGTAAAAGAAGGTGATGGCGTTGCGCTAAAAGCGAAAAATGGCCCGCAAACGCTGCTTGCCTGGCTGGCTCTATTGCAATGCGGCGCGCGGGTTCTTCCACTGAATCCACAGCTTCCTGAAAGCCTTCTTGCAGAGCTCTTGCCGTCGATGACGCTGAGCTACGGCATCAACTTAACCGACGTTTGTCCGCTGCCTGGCTTGACGCCGCTGCGGCTGGTGGATGCCGCTCCCTGGTGCGAAAGCTGGCGGCCATCGCGTTTCGCCTCTATGACGCTGACCTCTGGTTCAACCGGGTTACCCAAAGCGGCCGTGCATACATGCTCGGCCCACCTTGCCAGCGCGGCGGGTGTGCTGTCGATGATGGATTACGGCGCCGAAGATAGTTGGCTTTTGTCGCTGCCGCTGTTTCACGTTTCCGGGCAAGGGATCCTCTGGCGCTGGCTGCATGCCGGTGGCCAACTGAAGGTTTCTTCTGCTCAGTCGATAAGCGAAGCTTTACGGGAGTGCAGCCATGCCTCGCTGGTACCGACCCAGCTTTGGCGCCTGCTGGAGCAGCAGCAACCGCTGGAGCAGCAGCAACCGCTGGCGCTGCGTGAAGTGCTGCTGGGCGGGGCGGCGATTCCCGTGGAGCTGACGCAGCAGGCAGAAGCGCGTGGTGTGCGCTGCTGGTGCGGCTATGGCCTGACGGAGCTTGCTTCAACGGTATGTGCGAAACGGGCCGACGGCCTGCCTGATGTTGGTAAACCGCTGGCCGGGCGGGAAGTGAAAATCGTCGAGGAAGAAGTGTGGATACAAGCGGATAGTCTTGCCAGCGGCTACTGGCGCGATGGCAAGCTTATTCCGCTGGTGAATGAACACGGCTGGTTTGCAACCCGCGATAGAGGCGTTTTGCAGGCGGGGCAACTGATGATAATGGGACGCCTTGATAACCAGTTCTTCAGCGGCGGAGAAGGCATTCAGCCGGAAGAGGTGGAGCGAGTCATTGCGACACATCCCGCGGTACAGCAGGTATTTGTGGTGCCCGTTGATGACGCCGAGTTTGGGCAGCGTCCGGTTGCCGTAGTGGAAACAAGTGTGGGATGTGATTTGAACGAAATTGCCGTCTGGCTTGACGGAAAGTTGCCCCGTTTTCAGCGGCCCGTGCGTTGGCTAACCTTGCCGCAGGAGCTGAAACAGGGCGGGATTAAAATCTCCCGCCGCAGGCTGATGGAATGGGTTGCAGGGGCGTAGCCTCTGCAAATGTATTACCTGTCGTTTTTAAGCGCTTTAATTGCGTTAGCCACCCCTGCACCGTATTCAGGATGCACCTGGCTGAACAGACAAATCTGGCGCGCCTGGATGCTTTCCGGCACATCTTTCATTTCACCGGCAATACGGGCAAACATACGCTGATGTTCTTCAGCGCTGAGTAGGTTATACAGCGCCCGTGGCTGGCTGAAATAGTCGCCATCTTCGCGATGGTTCCAGTGGTCTGCCGCGCCTTCAAGGCTTAGCGGTGGCTCGCTGAAATCGGGCTGTTCCTGGAAAACATTAAAGCTGTTAGGCTCATAGGTCGCGCCGTTGCCGCTATTGCCGTCCACGCGCATCGCGCCGTCGCGATGGTAGTTGTGGAACGGGCATTTTGGTGCGTTAACCGGGATTTGATGGTGATTCACGCCCAGACGGTAGCGATGCGCGTCGCCGTAAGAGAAAAGGCGGCCCTGCAGCATCTTATCCGGAGAGAAGCTAATGCCCGGTACCACATTTGCCGGAGACATTGCTGCCTGCTCGACATCCGAGAAGTAGTTTTCCGGGTTGCGATTCAGTTCAATATACCCAACCTCAATCAGCGGGTAGTCGCCGTGCGGCCAGATTTTGGTCAGGTCAAACGGGTTGTACGGTGTTTTTGACGCTTCGGCTTCCGGCATAATCTGAATGAACAGCTTCCAGCGCGGGAAATCACCGGCCTCGATGGATTCGTACAGATCGCGCTGCGAGCTTTCCCTGTCTTCCGCAATGATTTTTCCTGCTTCTTCGTCCATCAGGTTCTCAATACCCTGTTGGGTTTTAAAGTGGAACTTCACCCAGAAGCGCTCGTTATCTTTATTAATGAAGCTAAAGGTGTGGCTGCCAAAACCGTGGATATGACGATAAGAACGCGGCAGGCCGCGGTCGCTGAAGTCGATGGTCAGCTGATGAAGGGCTTCGGGCAGGTGAGAGAAGAAGTCCCACTTATACGTTGGGTTGCGCAGGTTGGTACGCGGATCGCGTTTTACGACGTGGTTCAGGTCCGGGAATTTCAGCGGATCGCGGAGGTAGAACACCGGCGTGTTATTACCCACCAGATCCCAGTTGCCTTCCTCGGTATAGAACTTCATGGAAAAGCCGCGGATATCGCGCTCGGCGTCGGCGGCGCCGCGTTCACCGGCTACGGTGGAAAAACGCATAAACATTTCGGTTTGTTTGCCGATTTCCGAAAACAGCTTCGCGCGGGTGTAGCGGGTAATATCGTGAGTGACGGTAAAATGGCCGAAAGCGCCAGAACCTTTGGCGTGCATACGGCGCTCGGGAATCACCTCCCGGTCGAAATGCGCTAACTTTTCAAGAAACCAGACGTCCTGAAGCAGCATAGGGCCACGCGGGCCTGCGGTAGCGACGTTGTTGTTATCGGCAACGGGTGCGCCTGCGGCGGTGGTTAATCCTTTCTTGCTCATCAATGCCTCCCTAAGACCTGGGTCAAGTTGTTACAGAAAAGCGTTAAATATAGACCATATTTATAATGTGACTACATTCATTGCTGAAACACTGTTGCACTTTCAGCCGCAGTCATTCCTTGATCTTGTCCCGGGAAAGCGCGTCTTTTCATTTCCTTACAATCAAGGAAGTGTTGGCATTTTCTCACGCGTTAATTAGATAATGCGGCACGCCATCCAGAGGCGTTTTCAAGGGCTGCCCTTTTTCTTTTTCAGGAACCAAGGAATGAATAAATTATTTTTAGCCAGCGGCGCGGGTCTGCTGCTGGTTTCAGCAACGGCGAGCGCCATCGGTGTAAGCGGTGAAGTGGGTAAGGAATACACCAATATTGGCGTTGGCTTCGGTACTGAAAGCAGCGGTATTGCGGTAAATGCTAACTATGCCCACAACGATGATAATGGCGATGCGGTCGGGCTGGGTCTTGGTTTTAATATCCCCCTGGGGCCGCTGATGGCCACCGTAGGTGGACGAGGCGTTTACTTGCATCCAAAAGACCGCAAAGAAGGTTATGCCATAGCGGCAGGCGGTGGTCTGAAATGGCCAATCACTTCTGATATCGCGATCTTTGGTGATTACTATTACTCTCCGGACTCTCTGTCCAGCAGCGTGAAGGACTATCAGGAAGCGAGCGCAGGGGCTAGCTGGAACTTTATGCGTCCGTTTTCGGCCCAGGTCGGCTACCGCTATATCAGCCTCGGTGGCAAAGACGGCGACCGTACCGATACCGTTGCCGACGGCCCGTACGTTGGCGTAAGCGCCAGTTTCTGATTTATTCCAGCGCGACACTTTTGTCGCGCTTTTTCTTCCCGCCTGTTGTCCTCGTCTGCGCTATAGTGGGGCGTTCCCCTCCCGCGGAGTAGAAGATGTTAAAAGTAGAAATGCTGTCAACCGGCGACGAAGTGCTGTACGGGCAAATTACGGACACCAATGCAGCCTGGCTTGCCGATTATTTCTTTAATCAGGGGTTACCCATGTCGCGGCGTAATACGGTAGGCGACAGCCTTCCTGACCTGATTTCAGTGCTGAAAGAGCGTAGCTGCGAGGCTGATATCCTCATCGTAAACGGCGGCCTTGGGCCAACCAGCGATGATTTAAGCGCTCTGGCGGCGGCCACGGCTGCGGGCGTTGAGCTGGTTGAGCACGTTGAATGGTTAACCCATATGGAGCAGTTCTTTGCCGAACGTGGGCGAGTGATGGCGCCGAGCAACCGCAAACAGGCGCAAATCCCGGCCAACAGCGAAATGATCGACAATCCCGTCGGTACCGCCTGTGGTTTTGCTTTGAAATTAAACCGCTGCCTGATGTTTTTTACGCCCGGCGTGCCGTCAGAATTTAAGGCCATGGTCGAAAAACAGATAATGCCGCGGCTGCGCGCGCGCTTTACGCTCCCTGAACCCCCGGTATGTCTGCGCTTAACCACGTTTGGACGCTCCGAAAGTGAGCTGGCACAATGCCTTGATCCACTGACGTTGCCGGATGATGTGGTGATGGGATATCGCTCATCCATGCCGATTATCGAGCTCAAGCTCACCGGCCCGGCCAGCCAGCGTGAAGCCATGGAAGCGGTATGGCCGGAAGTGCGCCGTGTGGCAGGAGACAGCCTGATTTTTGAAGGGACCGAAGGGCTTCCTGCGCAAATAGCACGCCGCCTCGCCGAGCGTTCACTGACCATCACCGTGAGCGAGCAGTTTACCGGCGGCCTGCTGGCGCTGCAGTTGACACGAGCGCATGCTGCGCTGAAAGCTAGCCGTGTTTTACCGCAGGAGGCTGGCACGCTGGCGGAGGCGCTGAAGTCCAGCGCAGACCTGCGCCAGAGCCAGCAAAGCGGCGTGGCCCTGGTGATAGCAGGTGAGGAAGCGCAGCAGATCAACTTTGCGCTCTCCACGCCGGACGGCACCTTTGGCCTTGGCGTGAAGTTTGGCAACAGTCGCCATGCGTTAGCCACCCGCCAGGAGGTGTGTGCCATGATGGCGCTTAACGTGCTTCGCCGCTGGCTCAACGGCCAGCCGCTGAAAGCCGGGCACGGCTGGATTACGGTTGTGGAGTCAGCAAGCCTCTAGGTATCAGGCGAGCGCCCGTGCCAGCAGCGTAATCGGGTGCTCGCAGCGTTTGCTGGTGGACATCTCTATCTGCCATTTACAGGTTTCACAGTCGGTGACCACCAGGTCTACGCCGCTCTTTTCTATCTGCCTGAACAGCGGCGCGCCGATGCGCTGAGAGGCGGTATAGTTTTCCTTTTTAAACCCATAGGTTCCGGCAATGCCGCAGCACTGGGAATCCAGCATCACCAGCTCCACGCCGGGAATTCGGCGCAGCAGTTCAACGGAGTAGAGCGTCCAGCCCATTTTTTCCATATGACACGGCGTATGGTAAGCGATGCGAAGCGGCGTATTTTTTAGCGCCAGCGTTCTGCCATCCTCTTCCAGAAGTTTCCAGATGTGGCGCGTTGCCAGTTCAATCCGATCGCGGATTGGCGTGGTATCAACGCCCAGTATGTGCGGGTATTCGTCACGCAGGGTGAAAGTACAGGTCGAAGAGGTTGAGACAACCGGTAACCCTTGCTGGATAACGGCTTCTTCAAGCGAGCGGGCATTTGCCGCCGCCTGTTTTTTTGCCTTATCGATAAAGCCATTAGCGATAAGCGGTACGCCGCAGCACTTCTCTCTTTTGAGCAACTGCACGCCGATGCCCATCGCGTTAAACACCTTAACCATGTCCTTGCCGAGCTGCGGGTGGTTGTAGTTCACAAAACAGCCATGGAAGAACGCTACCTGCTGCGGGAAGCTGGCCTGCTGCTGCGACTGGCGACGATACCACTGGCGGAAGGTACCAAAAGAGTATTTGGGCAGCTCGCGGTGGGAATCAATGTTTAACGCCTTATCCAGCAGCTTGCGTACGGGCTTCATGCCGGTGGTGGCGTTCACCAGTGGAGCAAACGGAGTAGAGAGCGTGCCCATTAAGTCGGTATGGCTAAGAATGGCGTCGCGCAACGAGGGCTTGTGTTCGCCGTACCTGGCCCGTGCCCGCTGAATGATATCGCCAATTTTTACCTCGGACGGGCAGGAGACTTCACACCGTTTACAGTTGGTACAGTACTTCAGCGCTTCATCATACAGCGATGGATCTTTAAGACGCAGTCGCTCACCGTCCGGCCCGGCTTGTTTGGGGCCCGGGTATTCCGGGCGTACGCGGCTAACCGGGCAGGCCGTAGTGCAGACCGTGCATTTAATACAGCTTTCAAAGCTGGTTTCATCGAGCAGGTTCATGGTGAACCTCCGCAGTAGTGAGGATGCTGTCAGCAGCGAAGAGCGCCGTTAGCATCGACACGCCGGCCCCACATCCTTGTTGTATAGGGTCAAAGCTGCCCAGCACCGAGCCGATGGCATAGAGATTTTTTGTGTATTCGCCCTGGTGGAATGGTTGAAGGCGGGCGTTAACCTTTACCCCAAACTGCAGCCAAGGCTGTGGCGCAAAGAAATCTGCTTTGCTCCATGAGGTTCGCTCCTCCGGCACCTCGACGCCCAGCCCGAATATCGGTTCAAAGACGCGTTGCCGGTCGGCCTCCAGTCCACCGCTAAAGAAGCTTCCACTGGCCAGAATGACATTGCGGGTACGCAACGGGACTTCACGATGATTTTTGGTGAACAGGGCGCTGATGCACCCTTGTTCAAGCTGAGCACCCGTTACGGTATCGCCAGGCATGATAAGGCCACCAAGAGACTGAAAGCGGCGGCGGAGCACGGCGTGTAGCCGCATTCCGGGTACCGACGGCGGCAGCGTAGGAAGCAGTTTTACCGGTACGTTAAGCGCGTGCTCCAGGGCTGAAAGCGTATCTCCTTCCAGACCCAGACAAGCGGGCAGAATCATCGCTTCACCGCGGCCCAGCAACAGCCGGAGTTCATCTATCAGCGCCCGGCGATTTTCCGGCAGATCCAGCACCCGGGCGATATTTACGGCACGAAACTCGCTTGGGTTATTACGTAATACGTCAAGCACGGGTAAGGTGAGTTCGGCGACGTGTGCGGCACAGCCCGAGGACGAAAGCGAACCGGCCACCAGCTCTGCCTGAAAGTCCAGAAAACCTGCGATATTGATCACCGTGACTTTTTGCCAGGGCAGTGGAGCCTGAGGCACCTCCGGCGGGCTTAGCCAGCTGGCCCTTTGTTTGCCCAGCGGGGTAATTCTCAGGTGGTTTTGGCGATAATGGCCCGTCATGGGGATGCCAGCCCTTGCCAGCAGTTGTTCGCTTTCTGCGGCAAAAGCCAACACGCTTTCTTTACCCATCAGGCTGTAGGGATGTTGGGGGGCCTGTTCAGCCAGGCTTTCCAGCGCGGCCTCAGGCTCCTGAACCGGGCTGCCGTCCGGCAGCGCAGACAGTAAATCCAGTGAACCAGAAGAGAAGTGCAGCGCACTTTGCCCGCGGCTGACGATAGCGCAGCGCTGCCCGTTTTCCGCCAGCTTTATTCCAGCGGTCAGTCCGGCGAGGCCGCTGCCGATGATAATCGTGTCGAATTTCATCTCTGTTCTCCGTTATCCAGTCCGCACAGCCCCTGGTAGACCCAGGCGGTAAATTCGCTTTCGCGTAACGCATTTCCCCAGGCTATCGGGCGGACACCTTTCCAGCGTTCGTTGAGGAAATGGGAAAGCTGCTCAAGCGACTGTGCCGGTGTGGTGAGCTGGAAGCGCTGCAGCAGGCCCGCGGCACGGCAGGCGCAAAGTTCGCCCTGGCAGGTGCCCATGCCCACACGCGTTCTGCGGCGTAAATCACCCAGGCTTTTTACGCCGAGGGCGTCGATGGCATAGCGAACCTCACCGGAGGTGACGGCTTCGCATTCGCAAACCAGGCTGTTGCTAAGCCGGCTGTTATTCAGCAGGCGGGTAGCGCGGTCGCCGTGCCGCCAGACGGCCGACCCGCGAATCGTAGGCGGTAAGGAGATAACTTTGCCCAGCGTTTGTTCTGCCGTTTGTTCGGAGCCCGGCAGCGGCGTCGAAGCTGTGGAGCAGGGGATATTGTTCCCAAGCCGCTCGCAAACCAGGTCCGTTGCCCATTCCGCCATCAGGCGGTAGGTCATGAGTTTGCCGCCGGTAATGGTGATAAAACCGTCCATGCCGTCGCGTTTCGCGTGATCCAACAGCACAATCCCACGGCTCACGCTGCGCCCCGTCGGATCGTTATCGCTGGCGACCAGAGGCCTGACGCCTGCGTAGGCTCGCAGAATACGGGTTTGGCCCAGTACCGGAGCCAGTTTTTCACCTTCGCGGATCAGAATATCTACCTCATCCGGCGTGACGGACATATTGTCAATCTGGTCGTAGTCAATGTGCGTGGAGGTGGTGCCAATAAGCGAGATGGTGTCGCCGGGGACAAGGATATCGGCGTCTGCCGGTTTACGGCAGCGGTTGATGACCATGTTATTGATTCTGTGGCCGAGGATCAGCAGCGCGCCTTTAGCCGGGAACATTTTTACCTTGAGATCGGCATATTCAGCAATGTGTTGGCCCCAGATCCCGGCGGCATTAACCACCATCGGAGCACGGAACTCCCCCGATTGCCGGGTGAGATGATTGAATACGCGCACGCCGCAGACCCTGGAGCCTTCCCGAATCAGGCCGGTAATTTCGCAGCCGGTGAGTACCTTTGCGCCGTGCTCTTTTGCATCGAGCATATTGGCAGCCGTAAGGCGAAAAGGATCGACCGTCCCATCCGGGACACGCACCGCACCGATTAACGCCGGGTTCGCTGATGGTTCAAGACGCAGAGCCTCTTTGGGGGCCAGCGCTTCTGCGTGAATCCCGGCCTGACGGCAGGCGGCAATAAACCCGCTCTGAAACGCCAGGTCGTCTTCCGGAAGCGTGATAAACAGACCGTCTGTGGGTTCGATGCAGTGGCGGGCGATGCGCCTCAGGATGCGGTTTTCCTCAATGCATTCTCGTGCGGATTCGCCGTCGGTGACCGCATAGCGCGCGCCGCTGTGCAGCAGGCCATGGTTGCGGCCGGTCGCGCCCGTCGCAATGTCGTGGCGTTCGAGCAGAAGAACACGCAGCCCACGTCGGGCGCAGTCACGTGCTATACCGGCTCCGGTTGCTCCTCCGCCAATGATAATCACGTCCGTCTCTCTGCTCACATGGCGTTCCTTTATCCCCGCATTATTTACTGTTATTCAGCCACAAATAAGGCACGAAATGTTTGATTGCGAGCAAATTCGAGCAATAAACGAAAATTATTCGTGATGCCATGCACCTTTTCGCCTCTTTGTAATAAAAATGTAACATTATGTGCGATGTTTCACAGTAAGTACGCGCGTAGATAACTACCATGTGCTCGAAAAAGAACATTAGGCAGGGGCCGCTTGCCCCCGCTGAACATCAACGCCACGGAGGCTCGTATGTTAAGTATCTTCAAACCCGCCGCGCATAAGACGCGTTTGCCAGAGGAGCAGATAGACCCGGTCTATCGTCGCCTGCGCTGGCAAATTTTCATGGGCATCTTCTTTGGTTACGCTGCTTATTACCTGGTGAGGAAAAACTTCACTCTTGCGATGCCATATCTGGTGGAGCAGGGCTTTTCCCGTGGCGATCTCGGTTTTGCGCTATCCGGGATTTCGATCGCCTACGGATTTTCGAAATTCATCATGGGTTCGGTTTCCGACCGTTCGAATCCGCGCGTGTTTCTGCCTGCCGGGCTTATCATGGCGGCGGCGGTGATGCTGTTTATGGGCTTTGTGCCGTGGGCAACGTCAAGCATCGCCGTGATGTTTGTGCTGCTGTTCCTGTGCGGCTGGTTCCAGGGTATGGGATGGCCGCCGTGCGGACGCACTATGGTGCACTGGTGGTCGCAGAAAGAGCGCGGGAGTATTGTTTCCGTGTGGAACTGTGCGCATAACGTGGGCGGCGGTATTCCTCCGCTGCTGTTCCTGCTGGGTATGGCGTGGTTTAACGACTGGCATGCGGCGCTGTATATGCCGGCTTTTGCGGCAATCATTGTGGCGATTATTGCTTTCGGTTTGATGCGTGACACGCCGCAATCCTGCGGTCTGCCGCCGATTGAAGAGTATAAAAACGATTATCCGGACGATTACAGCGAGAAAGCGGAAGAAGAGCTGACGGCGAAGCAGATCTTCATGAAGTATGTCTTCCCGAACCGCCTGCTGTGGTACATCGCGATTGCCAACGTGTTTGTCTACCTGCTGCGTTACGGCATTCTGGACTGGTCACCAACCTACCTGAAGGAAGTGAAGCACTTCGCGCTGGATAAATCGTCCTGGGCCTACTTCCTTTATGAGTATGCAGGTATTCCCGGTACGCTGCTGTGCGGCTGGATGTCCGATAAAGTATTCAAGGGCAACCGCGGTGCGACCGGCGTGTTCTTCATGGTGCTGGTGACAATTGCCACCGTGGTTTATTGGCTTAACCCGCCGGGTAACCCGGGCGTGGACATGGCCTGCATGATCGTCATCGGCTTCCTGATTTATGGCCCTGTGATGCTGATTGGCCTGCATGCGCTTGAGCTTGCACCTAAGAAAGCGGCGGGTACGGCAGCGGGCTTCACCGGCCTGTTTGGCTACCTGGGCGGCTCGGTCGCGGCCAGCGCCATTGTTGGCTATACCGTTGACTTCTTCGGCTGGGACGGCGGTTTTATCGTGATGATTGGCGGCAGTGTTCTGGCCGTGTTGCTGCTGATTGTGGTGATGATTGGCGAGCGTAAACAGCATGACGAAAAAATGATGAAGAACGGCTAAGGGGAGCAAAATGAAACTGATTGCAACATCCTTACTGGCGGGCGTTGTGTTGATGGCGACCAGCAGCGCATTTGCTGAGAGCACGGACAAAGTCGTGATTGCTCACCGGGGGGCCAGCGGCTATCTGCCTGAGCATACGCTGCCGGCGAAGGCGATGGCCTATGCTCAGGGAGCGGACTACCTTGAGCAAGACCTGGTGATGACCAAAGACGACAGGCTGGTGGTGCTGCATGACCACTATCTGGACAGGGTGACTGATGTCGCGAAGCGCTTCCCGGACCGTGCACGAAAAGATGGCCGCTACTACGCCATCGACTTTACGCTGGCGGAAATCAAGTCCCTCAAGTTCACCGAAGGTTTTGATATCGTTGACGGCAAGCAGGTGCAGACCTATCCGGGGCGCTTCCCGATGGGCAAATCCGACTTCCGGGTGCACACCTTTGAAGAAGAAATCGAGTTTGTTCAGGGGCTGAACCATTCCACCGGCAAGAACATCGGCATTTATCCTGAGATAAAAGCGCCGTGGTTCCACCATCAGGCAGGGAAAGATATCGCGGCGAAAACGCTGGAGGTGCTGAAGCAATACGGCTATACCGGCAAGCAGGATAAGGTTTATCTCCAGTGCTTTGACGCGGCGGAGCTTAAGCGCATTAAAAACGAGCTTGAGCCGAAAATGGGCATGAATCTTAAACTGGTGCAGCTTATCGCTTATACCGACTGGAATGAGACTCAGGAAAAACAGCCGGACGGCAAGTGGGTGAACTACAGCTACGACTGGATGTTTAAGCCTGGCGCGATGAAGCAAATCGCTCAGTATGCCGACGGTGTTGGCCCGGACTACCATATGTTGGTGGAGAAGTCCTCGACCAAAGGCAACGTCAGGCTCACTGATATGGTAACCGAAGCGCATGCCAGTAAGCTTACCGTACATCCGTACACGGTAAGGGCGGATGCGCTGCCTGACTATGTGAGCGATGTGAATCAGCTGTACGAGGTGTTGTACAACAAAGCGGGCGTCGACGGGCTGTTTACCGACTTCCCGGACAAGGCGGTTCAGTTCCTGAAGCAGAAGTAACGGAAAGAGAAAAGGCCGCGAATGCGGCCTTTTTTACATCTCGATTTCTATATCGCCCCGCGCTTTGCAGCAGCAGGGGAGAATTTCACCGGGCTGGATAAACGCCAGCGGTTCGGTCAGCCACTGAACTTCACCGGCCAGCAGCTTAATGCGACACGAGCCGCAATACCCTTCCCGGCACTGATATTCTACGCAGACTCG
The DNA here is from genome assembly GCF_036500665.1 of Cedecea sp. Classification (NCBI taxonomy): domain Bacteria; kingdom Pseudomonadati; phylum Pseudomonadota; class Gammaproteobacteria; order Enterobacterales; family Enterobacteriaceae; genus Cedecea; species Cedecea sp. The sequence continues at coordinate 28,049 of NZ_DASYBS010000086.1, read as the reverse complement.
ATGAGATTCCAGCGTTGCCAGCAGCGAGGGATGTTCCTCCTCACTAATCAGCTGTGCGCCGGTAATGCTAAGCGTAATACGGCTCATGGCTTACAGCTGGAAATCGCTCAGGTCGTCAGTGTTAACTTCCGAATCGATCTGACCGACCAGATAGGAACTGACTTCGACTTCCTGCGGTGCGACCTGTACGTTATCGGAAACCAGCCAGGCGTTAATCCATGGAATTGGGTTTGAGCGCGTCTGAAACGGCAGATCAAGCCCCACGGCCTGCATACGGATGTTGGTGATGTATTCAACGTACTGGCAGAGGATGTCTTTGTTCAGGCCGATCATGGAACCATCGCGGAACAGGTAGTCTGCCCACTCTTTTTCCTGCTGAGCGGCCAGCACGAACAGGTCGTAGCATTCCTGGCGACATTCAACGGCGATTTCCGCCATTTCCGGATCGTCTTCACCGCTGCGCATCAGGTTAAGCATATGCTGGGTGCCGGTCAGGTGCAGCGCTTCATCACGGGCAATCAGCTTGATGATTTTGGCGTTGCCTTCCATCAGTTCGCGCTCGGCAAAAGCGAAGGAGCAGGCGAAGCTAACATAGAAGCGAATAGCTTCCAGCGCGTTCACGCTCATCAGGCAGAGATATAGCTGGCGTTTCAGCGCACGCAGGTTCACGGTGACGGTTTTGCCGTTCACGGTGTGAGTGCCTTCGCCCAGCAGGTGCCAGTAGCTGGTCATCTCAATCAGGTCGTCGTAGTAGCCAGAGATATCTTTGGCACGCTTGAGGATTTCCTGATTGGTGACGATATCGTCGAAGACAATCGCCGGATCGTTCACGATGTTGCGGATGATGTGGGTGTAGGAGCGGGAGTGAATGGTCTCGCTAAACGCCCAGGTTTCAACCCAGGTTTCCAGCTCCGGGATAGAGATCAGAGGAAGCAGCGCCACGTTCGGGCTGCGGCCCTGAATGGAGTCCAGCAGCGTCTGGTACTTCAGGTTGCTGATGAAGATGTGCTTCTCATGTTCCGGCAGTGCCTGGAAGTCAATACGGTCGCGGGAGACGTCCACTTCTTCCGGGCGCCAGAAGAAGGAGAGCTGCTTTTCAATCAGTTTTTCGAAGATGTCGTATTTTTGCTGATCGTAGCGCGCCACGTTAACCGACTGACCAAAGAACATCGGCTCGGCGAGTTGGTCGTTTTTCGTCTGTGAAAAAGTAGTGTAAGCCATTATTTTAATTCCATTATTTTTGTTTCCCCTCACCCCGGCTCTCTCCCAAAGGGAGAGGGAACTGGCACGGTGCCGGGAGAAGCAGAGGTGAGGGAAAAACGAAAATCAGATTTTACATGCGCCGCTTTCGCAGCCATCGTCCTGGATGGAAGGTGCCAGGTCATCCTGAGTATCTTCCGCGCCGTCACGGGTGTTTTGATAGTACAGGGTCTTCACACCGAATTTATAGGCGGTCAGCAGATCTTTCAGCAGCTGCTGCATCGGCACTTTGCCAGACGGGAAGCGCGTCGGATCGTAGTTGGTGTTGGCAGAAATCGACTGGTCGATAAACTTCTGCATCAGGCCAACCAGCTGCAGATAGCCGTCGTTATTCGGCATTTCCCACAGCAGCTCATAATTGTTTTTCAGCAGTTCATAATCCGGCACAACCTGGCGCAGGATACCGTCCTTCGACGCTTTAATGCTGATGTGGCCGCGCGGTGGTTCAATACCGTTAGTGGCGTTGGAGATCTGCGAAGAGGTCTCGGACGGCATCAGGGCGGAAAGCGTGGAGTTGCGCAGGCCGTGCGTTTTGATGGACTCACGCAGGCCTTCCCAGTCCAGGTGCAGCGGCTCGTTGCTGATGGCATCCAGGTCTTTCTTATAGGTATCGATCGGCAGAATACCTTTCGAATAGGTGGTTTCGTTGAACCACGGGCAGGCGCCTTGCTCTTTTGCCAGCTCGTTTGACGCTTTCAGCAGGTAGTACTGAATCGCTTCGAAGGTCTTGTGCGTCAGGTTGTTTGCGCTGCCGTCGGAGTAACGCACGCCGTGCTTCGCCAGATAGTAGGCAAAGTTAATCACGCCGATACCCAGAGTGCGGCGGCCCATTGCGCCGCGTTTTGCCGCCAGAATTGGGTAATCCTGGTAGTCGAGCAGAGCGTCAAGCGCGCGTACCGCCAGCACGGCCATCTCTTCAAGATCGTCCAGGCTTTCGATAACGCCAAGGTTGAACGCGGACAGGGTACACAGGGCAATCTCGCCGTTTTCGTCGTTAACATCGTCCAGCGGTTTGGTCGGCAGCGCGATCTCCAGGCACAGGTTGGACTGGCGCACTGGCGCAATGGCCGGATCAAACGGGCTGTGGGTGTTGCAGTGGTCAACGTTCTGGATGTAGATACGGCCGGTAGAGGCGCGTTCTTGCATCATCAGGGAGAACAGCTCGACCGCCTTCACGCGCTGTTTGCGGATGCTGTCGTCTTTCTCATATTTGGTGTACAGGCTCTCGAACTTCTCCTGGTCGGCGAAGAACGCATCGTACAGGCCCGGTACGTCGGACGGGCTGAACAGCGTGATCTCTTCGCCTTTCAGCAGGCGGGTATACATCAGCTTGTTGATCTGGACGCCGTAGTCCATGTGGCGCACGCGGTTGCCTTCTACGCCACGGTTGTTTTTCAGCACCAGCAGACTTTCAACTTCCAGGTGCCACATCGGGTAGAACAGGGTGGCAGCCCCGCCACGCACGCCGCCCTGAGAGCAGGACTTCACCGCGGTCTGGAAGTGCTTGTAGAACGGGATACAGCCGGTGTGGAACGCTTCACCGCCGCGAATCGGGCTGCCCAGGGCACGAATGCGACCGGCATTGATGCCGATGCCAGCACGCTGGGAAACGTATTTCACAATAGCGCTGGAGGTGGCGTTGATAGAATCCAGGCTGTCGCCGCACTCGATCAGTACGCAGGAGCTGAACTGGCGAGTCGGGGTGCGCACGCCGGACATAATTGGCGTAGGCAGGGAAATTTTGAAGGTGGAAACCGCATCATAGAAACGCTTGACGTAGCTGAGTCGGGTTTCACGCGGGTAGCCGGAGAACAGGCAGGCAGCCACCAGGATGTAAAGGAACTGCGCGCTCTCGTAGATTTCGCCAGAGACGCGGTTCTGCACCAGGTATTTACCTTCCAGCTGCTTAACGGCCGCGTAGGAGAAGTTCATGTCACGCCAGTGATCGATGAAATCGTCCATCTGCTCGAACTCTTCTTCCGTGTAGTCTTCCAGCAGATGTTGATCGTATTTGCCCAACTCAACCATTTTAACCACCTGATCGTACAGCTTCGGCGGTTCAAACTGGCCGTAGGCTTTTTTACGCAGGTGGAAAATCGCCAGGCGTGCGGCAAGATATTGATAATCGGGCGCGTCACGGGAGATCAGATCGGCTGCGGCCTTAATGATGGTTTCATGAATGTCAGAGGTTTTGATGCCGTCATAAAACTGGATATGGGAACGCAGCTCTACCTGTGAAACGGAGACATTGTTAAGTCCCTCAGCGGCCCAGTCGAGCACTCGATGAATTTTATCCAGATTGATGCGCTCTTTGCTGCCATCGCGTTTTGTAACCAGCAGACTCTGATTCATGTGAGTTTTACCTGTCCGTGAGATGAGTTTTCCCCTGATTTATGCACATCCGCTAGCCTGTGACTAACTCTGTGGATAAATACTATATATAGGGGGTGGGTGACAAAATGGTCACTAGATGGTGAGTATTCTAGTAAGGAATCCGTTCAGTACAAGTATTGATTTCAGCAATAAAATGAGGTTCAGCGGGGCGCTTTTTTCGTAAGTCCACGTCACGTAAGGCTTGAGGGAATTGTCAATGGGATGCAAAAAAAATGAAAATTTTGATCGGGTGCTGATTTCTTAAACTTCATCGATAATTGCGCAACGATTCTGGCGCAATTATCGATAATCAATCCTTATACGATATGCCGTTTTATGCTTCAGTATGCAGCATATAATTAACATCTACTCCCGGGCCAAGCTTGAACGTGTTGGTCACCGGGTTGAAATGCAGCCCGGTCATGTGGCGTTCGCGAAGCGGGGTTTCGTCCACCCAGCTTAAGAGCTCGGCAGGCTTGATAAACTTTTTAACATCGTGCGTGCCTTTAGGCACCATGCGCATGACATATTCTGCACCGACGACGGCCATCAGCCAGGCTTTACCGTTGCGGTTGATGGTAGAGAAGAAAACGTGGCCGCCGGGCTTCACCAGGCGAGCGCAGGCGTGCACTACCGATTGTGGGTCAGGGACGTGCTCCAGCATTTCCATACAGGTCACCACGTCATACTGCCCGGTGTGTTTGTCCGCGTGCTGCTCTACGGTTTCCTGAACATAATTCACCTTGATACCGCTTTCCAGCGCATGAAGGCGCGCCACCTGCAGCGGTTCGAACCCCATATCCAGGCCGGTAACACTCGCGCCTTCGCGCGCCATGCTTTCCGCCAAAATGCCGCCGCCGCAGCCAACATCCAGAACCGTTTTGCCGAACAGCCCGCCAGCACGCTGATTGATGTAGCCCAAACGCAGCGGGTTGATGCGATGCAGCGGCTTAAATTCACCTTCCAGATCCCACCAGCGGGAAGCGACAGCTTCAAATTTGGCGATTTCATCGTGGTCGACGTTCTGCATAACCGGTTGGTTTTCAGCATTCATTACAGCGGTGACTCCTTGCAGATGTTGAGGCTGGCAGTATATCAGGCTGGCGGCGTGAATAAAGCGCCGACAATTGCGTTCAGGTTTCCCCACACAGGGCCGGATGTGTTATAATTTGCGACCTTTGAATCCGGGAAAACAGTAGAGGGATAGCGGTTACATGAGCGACCTTGCCAGAGAAATTACGCCGGTCAACATTGAGGAAGAGCTAAAGAGCTCGTATCTGGATTATGCGATGTCGGTTATTGTTGGCCGCGCACTGCCAGATGTCCGAGATGGACTTAAGCCGGTACACCGTCGCGTACTTTACGCGATGAACGTATTGGGCAATGACTGGAGCAAAGCATATAAAAAATCCGCCCGTGTTGTTGGTGACGTAATCGGTAAATATCACCCTCATGGTGATACCGCGGTTTATGACACCATCGTCCGTATGGCACAGCCATTTTCCCTGCGTTACATGCTGGTTGACGGCCAGGGTAACTTCGGCTCCGTAGACGGCGACTCTGCCGCAGCGATGCGTTATACGGAAATCCGTATGTCGAAGATCGCCCACGAGCTGATGGCCGACCTGGAAAAAGAGACGGTTGATTTCGTCGATAACTACGACGGCACCGAAAAAATTCCAGACGTCATGCCGACTAAAATTCCTAACCTGCTGGTAAACGGTTCATCCGGTATCGCGGTAGGGATGGCGACGAATATTCCGCCACACAACATTACCGAAGTCATCAACGGCTGCCTCGCCTATATCGAAGACGAGAACATCAGCGTTGAAGGGCTGATGGAGCATATCCCAGGCCCTGATTTCCCGACTGCCGCTATCATTAACGGCCGCCGCGGTATTGAAGAAGCCTACCGTACCGGTCGTGGTAAAATTTATATTCGTGCGCGTGCCGAAGTGGAAGCGGACGCCAAAACCGGTCGCGAAACCATCATCGTTCACGAGATCCCGTATCAGGTAAACAAAGCTCGCCTGATCGAGAAAATCGCCGAGCTGGTGAAAGACAAACGCGTGGAAGGCATCAGCGCCCTGCGCGATGAATCTGACAAAGACGGTATGCGTATTGTTATTGAGATCAAGCGCGACGCCGTCGGCGAAGTGGTGCTCAATAACCTTTATTCACAGACCCAGCTTCAGGTTTCCTTCGGTATCAACATGGTGGCACTGCACCATGGTCAGCCGAAGATCATGAACCTGAAAGATATCCTGTCTGCGTTCGTGCGCCACCGCCGCGAAGTGGTGACCCGCCGTACTATCTTTGAGCTGCGCAAAGCTCGCGATCGCGCCCATATCCTTGAAGGTTTGGCGATCGCGCTGGCGAACATCGACCCGATCATTGAGTTGATTCGTCACTCGCCGAATGCCGCAGAGGCAAAAGCTGGCCTGATTGCCCGTTCGTGGGATCTGGGTAACGTTGCCGCGATGCTGGAACGTGCCGGTGACGACGCCGCGCGTCCTGAGTGGTTGGAGCCCGAGTTTGGTATCCGTGACGGCAAATACTTCCTCACCGAGCAGCAGGCTCAGGCGATTCTGGATTTACGTCTGCAGAAACTGACCGGCCTTGAGCACGAAAAACTGCTCGACGAGTATAAAGAGCTGCTGCAGCAGATTGCCGAGCTCCTGCATATTCTGGGCAGCGCCGAGCGTCTGATGGAAGTGATTCGTGAAGAGCTGGTAGCGATGCGCGATCAGTTCGGCGACAATCGCCGCACGGAGATCACGGCCAACACCGCGGATATCAACATTGAAGATCTGATCAACCAGGAAGATGTGGTGGTCACCCTGTCTCACCAGGGCTATGTGAAGTATCAGCCGCTGACCGACTATGAAGCGCAGCGCCGTGGCGGCAAAGGCAAGTCAGCCGCACGTATAAAAGAAGAAGACTTTATCGATCGCCTGCTGGTGGCTAACACCCATGACACGATCCTGCTGTTCTCCAGCCGTGGTCGCCTGTACTGGATGAAGGTTTATCAGCTGCCAGAAGCGAGCCGTGGCGCACGTGGCCGCCCAATTGTGAACCTGCTGCCGCTTGAGCAGGATGAGCGCATCACCGCGATTCTGCCGGTGCGCGAGTACGCAGAAGGCATCAACGTCTTCATGGCAACCGCAAGCGGTACCGTGAAGAAAACCGCGCTGACCGACTTCAGCCGCCCACGTTCTGCGGGCATTATCGCCGTTAACCTCAACGAGGGTGACGAGCTGATTGGCGTTGATTTGACCAACGGTAGCGATGAAGCCATGCTGTTCTCGGCTGCGGGTAAAGTGGTGCGCTTCAAAGAAGACGCCGTTCGTACCATGGGCCGAACCGCAACAGGCGTTCGCGGTATTAAACTGGCCGGTGAAGATAAAGTGGTGTCTCTGATCATTCCTCGCGGTGAAGGTTCAATTCTGACCGTCACGCAGAATGGCTACGGTAAACGTACCGCAGCGGCAGAATACCCAACCAAGTCTCGTGCAACGCAGGGCGTTATCTCTATCAAAGTCACCGAGCGCAACGGCAGCGTCGTTGGCGCGGTTCAGGTGGAAGATACCGACCAGATCATGATGATAACGGATGCCGGTACGCTGGTGCGTACACGCGTGTCTGAGGTCAGCGTAGTCGGGCGTAACACTCAGGGCGTAATCCTCATCCGCACGGCGGAAGATGAAAACGTAGTGGGTCTGCAGCGCGTGGCCGAGCCGGTGGATGACGAAGAACTGGACAGCATCGACGGTAGCGTAGCGGAAGGCGACGATGATATCGCGCCGGAAGCCGACACCGATGATGATGTAGCGGACGACGCGGACGAATAATCCGGAATTGTCTGTAAATAAAGGGCCGCTTTTGCGGCCCTTTAACGTTCTGACAGTAAAGGAATAAGCGTGGTTATTCCTTTACTGTGGTTATCTGAAGAAAATCAATGAATTGATTTCCCTGGTTTATTTGCAAGTGCTCTCTGGAAGAACGATGCTTATCTAAGCACAGTTCTGTATCTGGAAGGCCGCTTTTGCGGCCTTTTTTGTTTGCCGTTGCGGGACAAGGGTTTTGCGGCTACCTTAAGCGCATCTCTATTTACTCGTCGCGTACCTCCAGGTTCAATTTGAAATATCTCGTCTCTTTCCGCAGCACGCTTAAAATTTCGCGCTACCTGTTCAGGGCGTTAGCGCTTTTACTATGGTTGCTTATCGCGCTGTTTTCCGTGTTTTATATCGTTAACGCGTTGCACGATAAAGAGTCGGAAATCCGTCAGGAATTCAATATCAGCTTTGACCAGGCTCAGCGCTATATTCAGCGTACTTCTGACGTGGTGAAAGAGCTTAAATACATTGCTGAAAACCGCCTTACCGCCCCAAATGGCGTGCTGCCTCCGCTTGAACAAAACGAAGATAAAACCGAAGCGCCGACGTTTATGCCGCTGTTCCCGGACTCGGACTGCTCGGCGGTGAGCACAACGTGGCGAAGCTCGCTGCAATCCCTCTCGTGGTTCCTGCGCTACTGGCGCGATAATTTCTCAGCCGCTTACGACCTGAATCGCGTTTTTCTGATTGGTGGCGATAATTTATGTATGGCGGACTTTGGCCTGCGCGATATGCCACTGGAGCGGGAAAACGCCCTTAAAACGCTGCATGAACGCATCATGAAGTACCGCACTGCACCTCAGGATGAACGTGCCAATAGCATCTACTGGATTGGCCAGGGACCTCGTGCCGGAATTGGCTACTTTTATACTTTAACGCCGGTCTATCTGGCGACGCGCCTGCAGGCGCTATTGGGCATTGAACAAACGGTTCGCATGGAGAACTTCCTCACGCCCGGAACGTTGCCCATCGGCGTCACCATTCTGGATGAAAACGGTCACCCATTGATTTCGCTGACCGGCCCGGAATCACGTATCGAACCTGAAAGCCGCTGGATCCAGGATCGCTCCTGGTTTGGCTACACGGCAGGCTTTAAGGCGCTGGTATTGAAAAAGAATCTGCCGCCTTCATCGCTGAGCGTTATCTACTCCGTGCCTGTTGACCTGGTGCTGGAAAGCATCAGGATGCTTATCCTCAATGCGGTTTTACTCAACGTGCTGGTGGGGATCGTGCTGTTTACCCTGGCAAGAATGTACGAGCGGCGAATATTTATTCCTGCCGAGAGTGACGCCCAGCGCCTGGAAGAACACGAGCAGTTCAACCGGAAAATTGTCGCCTCCGCGCCCGTGGGTATTTGTATTCTGCGAACTCAGGACGGCACCAATATTCTGAGTAACGAGCTGGCGCACAACTACCTGAACATGTTGACCCATGAGGACAGGCAAAGGCTGACGCAGATTATCTGTGGCCAGCAGGTGAACTTTGTAGATGTGCTAACCAGCAACCACACCAATCTGCAAATCAGTTTTGTGCATTCACGCTATCGCAATGAGAACGTGGCGATTTGCGTGCTGGTTGACGTTAGCGCCCGTGTGAAGATGGAAGAGTCGCTGCAAGAGATGGCGCAGGCGTCCGAGCAGGCGAGCCAGTCGAAATCGATGTTCCTTGCCACCGTCAGTCACGAACTGCGTACGCCGCTCTACGGTATTATCGGTAACCTCGACCTCCTGCAAACGAAAGAGCTGCCGAAAGGCGTCGACAGGCTGGTCACGGCGATGAATAACTCCTCCAGCCTGCTGTTGAAAATCATCAGCGACATTCTCGACTTCTCTAAAATTGAGTCCGAGCAGCTGAAAATCGAGCCGCGTGAGTTCTCACCGCGCGAAGTGATGAGCCATATTACGGCCAACTATTTACCGCTCGTGGTACGTAAGCAGCTCGGCCTTTACTGCTTTATCGACGCTGACGTGCCGCTGACGCTGCAGGGCGATCCTATGCGGCTTCAGCAGGTTATTTCGAACCTGTTGAGCAATGCGATTAAGTTTACCGATATTGGCTGCATCATCCTGCATGTCTCCATTAATGGTGACTATCTCAGCTTCCGCGTACGCGATACCGGCGTTGGGATCCCGACTAAAGAGGTCACGAGACTCTTCGATCCTTTCTTCCAGGTGGGGACCGGCGTGCAGCGTAACTTCCAGGGGACTGGACTGGGCCTGGCGATTTGCGAAAAGCTCATCAGCATGATGGACGGCGATATTTCGGTGGATACTGAATCCGGTATGGGGAGCCAGTTTACGGTGCGTATACCGCTGTATAAGGCGCAGTTCGCACCGAAGAATAACGTCGAAGGGCTGGCCGGCAAGCGCTGTTGGTTGGCGGTTCGTAATGATTATCTCAGCAGCTATCTGGAATCATTGCTGGTTAAGAATGGGCTACATGCCCACACCTGGTCGGGTGAGACACCGGGCAGTGACGATATTTTGATCACCGATGATAATCTTGCTGCTCCGTGGGGCGGACGGGCGGCAATTGTCTTCTGCCGCCGCCATATTGGGATCCCCGTTGAATTTGAACCTGCCTGCTGGGTACACAGCGTGGCTGCGCCGCACGAATTGTTGCCGCTTTTGGGGCGGATCTACAGCATTACCGTAGACGTACCGGGCAGCTCACCGGCACTGGTCGCGGTGAACGAGATAAGCGAGCAGAACGACGACATGATGATTCTGGTGGTCGATGACCATCCGATTAACCGTCGTCTGTTGGCAGACCAGCTGGGTTCGCTTGGCTACCAGTGCAAAACGGCGAACGACGGCGTGGATGCGCTGAACGTGCTCAGTAAAAACCATATTGATATTGTGCTTAGCGACGTCAACATGCCGAATATGGACGGTTATCGCCTGACCCAGCGTATTCGTCAGTTGGGGCTGACGCTGCCGGTGATTGGCGTGACGGCCAATGCCCTTGCTGAAGAGAAGCAGCGGTGCCTTGAGTCCGGAATGGACAGCTGCCTGTCTAAACCGGTGACGCTGGACGTCATTAAACAGACGCTGGCGGTGTATGCTGCCCGGGTGCGCAGTACCCGTGATGCCTGATAACGCAGGACAATAAAAAAAGCCCCGCACTCAAATGCGGGGCTTTTTCTTTCATAGGGCTTTGTGTGAATTACTCTTTGTCCGCCGGTGTCAGGCTCACAGAGGAGAGGTAGTTCAGCAGGGCGATATCGTTTTCCACGCCCAATTTCATCATCGCGGATTTCTTCTGGCTGCTGATGGTTTTGATACTGCGGTTTAGCTTGCGGGCAATCTCGGTGACCAGGAAACCTTCCGCGAACAGGCGAAGCACTTCGCTCTCTTTTGGTGACAGGCGTTTGTCACCATAGCCACCTGCGCTGATTTTTTCCAGCAGGCGGGAGACGCTCTCCGGCGTGAATTTTTTACCTTTCTGCAGGGCGGCAAGTGCCTTTGGCAGGTCGGTTGGTGCGCCCTGTTTTAAGACGATCCCTTCGATATCCAGATCCAGCACCGCGCTAAGAATAGCCGGATTGTTATTCATGGTCAGGACGATGATCGACAGATTAGGGAAGTGGCGCTTGATGTATTTAATCAGCGTGATACCGTCGCCGTATTTGTCGCCCGGCATAGAAAGATCTGTAATCAGAACATTGGCTTCAAGCTTAGGCAAGTTATTGATAAGCGCTGTGGAATCTTCAAATTCACCGACAACATTCACCCATTCGATCTGCTCAAGAGACTTACGAATGCCGAACAGAACAATCGGGTGGTCGTCAGCAATAATTACGTTCATATTGTTCATGTATTTGTACCTGTATGCTAACTTTTTGATTTTAGTTAATTTTGCTATGCTGTATACAGTCTATGGGGCACCTGTGGGACATAATCGCATAACTTCTGGTTTAGCATCGCCACCTGAGACTGGCTATTGTCGCTCATCCATGCACCGTAAACATTGTAAACCATCTGAGCGTTAGCGTGACCCATCTGATTTGCAATGAAGTTAGGATTTGCTCCTGCAGCCAGAGACCAGCAAGCGTAAGTGTGCCTGGACTGGTAAGCTTTGCGATGTTTTATTCCTGAGCGCCTTATTGCAGACTCCCATGTTTTGTTAATCGAACTTACGGCATAATGGGGACCGGATTGTCCTCCGCGATCTGTAATTCGTGGGTTGAAAACAAAGCTGCATGAGTGAGAGGTTGTCCGGCCATATTCACGCAGCTTTACTTCAATCTGATACTGCTGGCCGAGACGCGTCATTTCAGCCTGATGTCGTAGCACATCGATGGCGGGCTGAATAAGGTGTATCACCCTGTCTGTTCCTGCATCTGTTTTGGGCAGGGTAAACTCCTTTGTTTGTGTGTAGTTCCTTCTGACGATCAACGTCCCGGCCTTGAGATCAATATCCTCCCATGCCAGCCCACATAACTCGCCATGTCGCATTCCCGTGTAGACTGCCAGTGACCAGAAGTTCTTGGTTTGCTGATGGGAGCATGCATCTATCAGTCTGATAAACTCATCTCGCGATAGTGGATCCGGTTCAGGTCTCGCTTTTTTTAAGGCTGGCATTCCTGTAAAGGGGTTTTTCTCTATGTACCCATTGATTACGGCAAACTGGAACATTCCACCAATTACCGCAATGTAAGTATTTACCGTAGGAACACTGCGTCCTTTAATCGGCTTCTTCTGATTTTGTGTAAGAAAATGATAGCCGGTCAGAAGCTCTCTCCGAAAAATTAGCACGTCTTCCTGGGTTATCATAGATGCAAGTCTGCTGCCATCCAACACCCGAAGGCAGGTTTTCATCATGGACTGATAACGCTCCATAGTGTTAGCGCTGATCTCCATTTTCTTTAGCTCCAGCCACCTGTCAGCGAGTTCTTGCACGGTGATATCTTTTTTACCCAGCCCAAAAAGTTTAAGGTTGGATGAGTCCGGGAACTGCGAAGCGTAGTCGAAGCTACCCATGCGGATAGCAAAGCAGACTGAGGTACGCAGCTCTCCGGCAACCTTGCGGTTTTTAGCGATGTCAGGGACACCGAGATTTTCCCTGACACGCTTACCTTTATACAAAAACCATATGCGGAGTGAGCTGCCATGGTTTTCAACGCCCGTTGGGTATGATGCTTTACTCATAATTCCCTCCCGACGTCCAGGAGCGCCGTAAGCTTACCTGTTTCATTGTTTTCGATCACCAAATTGGTTGATTTTGTGCCGCAATCCAGGCATCCACGGCTTTGCGGTTGTACATGCATTCGCTGGTGGGTTTTGGCTCACCCTCTGGCGAAACATGCTTGTACTCGCGGCCAAGCAGCCATGATTTTTTGCGCGCCCGAGAAATCGTGCCTCGCTTCATCCCGGTCACTGCGATTAACAGATCTTCGGTAACCCACTCGTTAGGTTCCATTTGGATAATTGTTTGCATACCCACCTCACACCGCACTAATCGCTTTCTGCACCACCTGATAACCCCGTTTCCGGGCCTTCTTTTTCGGTTCGATCTTCACTGCTGCCACTTTCGGCCTGGCTGGTGGCGGCTCATAAATTCCCTTGCTGAGTCGGTAGTTGGCTTTAGCTTGCCAGTTGAGGTAAGCGGTCCAGTCGCATCCGTCATCAATATGGACGCTGGACTTGACCAGCTCGTCGTTGATGTCGACCAGGCGGTCCTTCGATACCCTTTTCATCGTTGGCATCGTCCTGTCTCCCTGAGCGCGATTTTGTAGGCCCGCAGAACATGCTTTGTTTTACCGGAAATAACGGTTTTCATGATGAAGAACCCGAGATGTTTGCTGGCGACTTCCGGCACCAGGAAGAGGGTGGTATCAACCACCCGATTATGCTTCCGAAACTCGAATACGGTGTTGGTGATAACGACGTTCGCCGCGGCGCCGAAGTCCTGATAAACGATTTTCATGGCGTTTCCTTCCCCTCGACCTTTCTGACGTATTCATCCCACCCACCGTAACTGCTAACCATTTCTCCGAGCCTGGAGAAGCAGGCATTGAGCCACCGGATCCCGCGAGGGGTAAGCGCCGGAACAGTACCCCAGTCGATAAAATCAGAGTTTTTGCGGCCCATGTACGTGATGAGGTCCAGGATATCGATGTAATGCGCATGCCGCCGTCCTATGCTCCATCCCTTATCCATGAGATAGGAGTCAATAAAACCTTGCAGCGCTGGCTGATTAAGCGAAATATCACCGTTAGCATGACGATAAACAGGGCGGCGGTGCAGGCTTACCAGATAGAACAGGTACGCATCGCATACCCACGTAAGCGCCTGCTGGTGGCGCTCGAACAGAGTTTTGCCGGGTTCGGTGTAAATGCTGTGCATTATTTGGCCTCCCATTTCAGGATTTGGAAGAGCCCCATTTTTGGATGCCACCAGCGGGTGCCGCGGCGTTCTGCCTCTGCCATCATTTGATGCAGGGCTTTCATAAATGGTTCGTAATGAACGATTTCCCTTTTGGCAAGTAGCCCGTCGGGGGTCAGATAATCCTGAGTGTCAGTTGGAACTCTGTATGCGCCGATCAGTGTTTTGCATTTAAGGGGAGACATGCCCAACTTTGCTTTCAGATTTGAGTACCCAATCCATCCAGCAGGAAGCGAGCCGCGCTTGATGTTTTCTACGGTCTGCGCAACCTCGACGACTTTATCCTCAACATGGTTCAGTCGGCGCTCCTGTTCAACGTTCAAAAGGGCCATTTCGGCAATGATTTCCGCCTGAGATTTCGGGCGCTGGTGGCAATAGCTGCCAGTTTCACGGATAGACGGCAGAACGTCCTCACACACCCAATCCTGAACGCGCTCAGCTAATGGAAGCTGACTTTTCAGTATGAGGCGGTACACGTCTGGCTCACCAATCAAGCTGATACCATTTGGCTTTGGTTCCAGACCTAAACTCGCCATTTCACCGTGTTTCAATTTAATCAATGATTTGCAGTGGGTTGAGATAGCATCAAAAGGTCGCTCATAACCCAATGCGACGGCTACCTCCACTGCAACAAAGACAGGTTTCTCCCGATAAAGCATCCCGCTCAGAGAAATACCGAGGTCCACAGAGTTAAATGTCATCAATTTGTTATTCATCGCCTTCTTCCTCCAGTACCTTCGCTTCACGCTCAGCAATCGCATCAAGCTCCGTATCGAGTGAATCGGCCTCACCGTAGGTCGCGATACGGATAGATTTGAAGGAAGGGTTACTCAATTCATCGCTGCTTTCGCAGATGCTGACAGCGGCAGATACCGCTGCACCCGTCTCGCTGCTACTCTGAATAAAGGTTGAGTATTCGCGGCGGTCGCCGCTCTCGGTCACCATAAAGGTGACGCGGTACCAGACGTTGATAAGTTCGTTTTTCATCGACATGTCATTCCCCTTTTTTAAGCTCGATCCCGATGTGTTTTGCGTAGCGGCGCATGCTGCGGTTGAGTGGCATTTTCACGTTGCCGTCACCAGTAGCGAACTGGCTAACAACCTGATGGACATTGGCGCGTTCGTACTCAGCGTCCCGAGTCAGCCTGAGACCCTGCGCCAGGGTAACTCCGCATAATCCCTGCCGGGTTTTGCTGTTGCGTTTCTTTCCCATAAAGCCCCCTCAGAACGGCTTTGTTTTCATGAATTCACGGTATTGTTTGGTTAGCGCATCGTGTTTCTCCTTCCACTGAAGGATCTCGTGCTTGCGGGCCAGAATTCGGCGTAGTCGTTGAATACAGCGTGAGTGCGCCGACAGGTAGCTATCGGTTGGCTGTCCAGGCTGGTAAACCGTCACGCCGTCACGCTGCACTGGCATATCAGGGTGGTGAGTTTTAACGCCAGCCAGGCGGAATGCGTGAGTGGTCATGTAGTGCGCCAGGTTGTTCAGTGCGGCACTGCGGCTCAGACAGCGCTTTCGGAAGCCGTGACGGGTCACGATATAAACCGGGCGAAGCGGGCGGCTGAATGCTGCGTCGATGCCGGATTTTGTTTTGTTAATTTCCATCGTTTACTCCTTTATGCTCGCCATCCATATTGAATAATCGGTTCTTGACGGTACGCCCTTCATAAATCACTATGTCGGCTGTAATCGTTTCCTGGTCTGCAGACTCAGTTAGCTTGCCTGGTGACTGAAAGTCATCGTTGTTGAGAATGAGTACGGTTGCTTTTTCAAATTTAATCATTGGAGCCTCTATGGATATTCAGGGTGATTTTTATGTTTTAATGCATAGCCAGTTACAGGGATGCTTTCATATTGAGAAAGCAGGTGTCATGCTGGATAAGAATGTCCGCATTTATCTCCGTGGCTCTGGCGCTGACTTTATTCCTTTAATGTTTGCTGCCACTATTGATGAACTTCTGGAATTTAAGGCGCAACTCATCAGTGAAAAAGAAAAAGGTATTTGGTGATGAGTGTAACTCTGCTCTGTTTCTGGCAGGGCAGAATTAAGTTTTGCAATAACAACCCAGCGGCGGCGTGTTTCAATTAAGCTGTTCACGGCGTTTATTCTCCTGTTCAAACCATTGTTGAATATCGCCAGATAAATTGAGCGCAAGTCCCAGTAATCGGTCCAGTTGTTCGCCTTGCAATTTCGCAGAGTTCATTGACATCAAATCCAGCAAATGAAGAAGATTTTCGGCATTCAGTTTGACCGATTCGAGAGGGAGCATAATTATCTCCCGTAGGCTTTACGCATGAAGAGATCTGCAATATGTCGATACTCTTCGCCATAAGTAACAAAAATAATAAGTGCTGTTCTGTATGCTGCTTTGTCTTTCACGAATGACATAATTATATCTCCGCTGAATTCAGTCTGTGGATATCCCCACCGGTTAAGGCGTAATTAAATTTCAGTTATAAAATATTAAGTAAGGTTTTTTACTGCTTTAATCTCTTTGCATAGCTGATGACTGAATTTGGCTATAAGGCTTGCCATGACAAAATGCTGCGACTCCACTTCGTCCGGAGAGAAGTTTTGCTGATATAAAAATGCAACCTGTTTTAGGTGGCCACTGATATCAGCGGCAGCACACAGAATGCTGGACATATCATCTTTACTTTCATCCTGTGGTGCTGACAATGCCTTTTCCGTATCAGCTAAAAGAGAGCGAATAACAAACAGGTTGCTTTCGGTTGTTTTGGGATCCACATCAGATTCGATTAGTGCGTCCAGAACGGCTTGTGCCCGTTCAATGGATATCATTGCATCATGATTATTCATTTTCATTCTCCGGCTCGAAATCCTTTGATGCTGAACAATATTCGCGGGCCGCATTTAGAATCATGGTTCCGATTCGGTTTAATGGTGCATTATCTGCGCTGAACATGATTTCAGTTGCGGCTAGCAGGATTTCAATATTGGCAAATGCTTCTACAGGATTTAACGGCAGACTTTCGAAATTTTTCATGAATTATGACTCCCGGGCAACGGCTACTGGTTCGCCTGTTAACAGCCACATCAGATCGCATTTGAGGCAGTTCGCCAGGGGAATAACCATGCTTGCCGGTGGTTCCGAGATCCCGCACTCCCAATCAGAAATATGATCGCTGTAGGTGTTGAGTTTACGCGCCAGCTCTGCTTCGGTAAGTCCAAGGATTTCACGAATGATTTGAATGCGGGACCCTACAGCGTGTGTATCTTGCAAGGCCGGAGAAACTCGAAACCTTGATGCTAACGGGCTGTTTTTAAGTAGTTGAGTTTTCTCAATAGATATTTCGAGTAAAAGCTTTTTGGTGTCGTGGGAGCAGGACTCTAAAGCTTCAAGCTGAAGAGCTTCAATCTGATCTAGGATGACTGGAAGTGATAAAAGCATGGTTGATTCCTCGTAACCTACGTTTCGCAATGAAGGTTACGAGTAGACTCATAGATAGTCAATGCCTTTTGTAATAAAAGTTTCGGTTTAAATTTTCATTCTCATTTCCACTACAACACCGACTATCTCACAGTTTCCATTGATTGATATCATTGGGTAGCGGGGATTTAATGGTTTTAGAAATCTCTGACCGGCATCTTCAACATACTGTTTTAAGGTTGCTTCTCCGGACCCCTTCAATCTTGCGACAACAAATTTACCAGGGTAAACCTCCTGATCGGGGCTTACCAAGATCTCCATTCCTTCAAAGATGGAAAAATCTCCCGGGGAGGTCATTGAGTCCCCTCTGACATCTAACCAAAAACCATGTTCTCCCGCATAAACATCACTCCCAATCCAGTCTTCTGGGTACGCTGGGTAATCCTCGCAGTTCCAGGGGCCCGCACTAACCCATGTTAGCTTGGGGTAACGATAATTTGGTGGGCGGTTGGCTTTGGGGTTGGTGACGTTTTTATCGACCTCAAATCCCTTGTCTTTGGTTCCGTCAAGTAGCCAGCGCGGCGAGCACTTTAAAGCTTCAGCTATCTTAAACAGGTTGGAGGATCTTGTATCCTGAGAGCCCCCAAGTTCTATTTTGCTTATTGTGACCCTTGATACCCCTGTCTTCTTAGCTAATTCATCTTGAGATAACCCCAATTCAGTTCTACGTGCTAACAGTCTTTCGCCAAAGCTGCTCGTCATTTTTTTGCTCTCTCTGATATAAAAGTGTCGAAAGGAATATATCAAAAAACATTGTAACATAGGTTTCGATGAACTATTATTTTCCGAAACTAAGCTTTTCATTGAGGATCTGATGGAACTATACAAAATCTTGAGGGCTACCTATGGCTCGAATGCCGCTATTGGTCGCAACTTCCCTAGAAAGGGTAAACCAAGAAGCGGACAAGCGGTTGGAAAATGGGAAAAACGCGGCGTCCCCGAGGAAGTGGCGATTTTGTGTCATTTAGACGCGGAGATTCCCTATTCCCACCCCAATCTCTGCAATCAAAAAAATTGCACAGAGGTGTGCCATGCCACCGGAAGAATTTATCAAAAAGCACATTACCCATGCGCTGGTGGATGAAGGTTTTCCATTACAGGTGGCTCAGGATGGGGCATGCGTGGGACTGGATCATTATCATCGTATGTCTCAGGCGAGCCGCAAAGGCAGAGCGTATGAAGATTGTTTGTTCCACGCCCGTCAGTGGGCTAAAGGGCAGGTGACAGTTGCGGAGAGAAAGTCAGGCAAGAAAAAGCCCGGAAGAGGGAACGCTCAACCGGGCCTGTTCTGACTTCGTTACGTAACATCATTTCAAATTCACCCGACGGAGTGAACTCATGGAAAACAATACCAATAAACACCAGAGCGTTTCAAGCGTCAAAGCGGAAAATCAGCCCGTCATTGCGGGTATAGCGATTACCACTGACACGGAAGGGCGCTTTAACCTGAACTGCCTTCATCGGGCCAGCGGGGCAGAGAAAAAGAACGGCCCGAGTTACTGGCTGGCCCTCGATAGCACTAAGTGGCTGATTGCGGAGCTCGAAATGCAAACTACCGGGATCCCGGTAGTTACAGTTGAAGGTCGTAACGGTGGCACTTTCGCTCACGAACTGCTGGCCGTTGAATATGCGGGCTGGGTTTCCCCGGCGTTCCGTCTGCAGGTCAACCAGGCTTTTATCGATTTCCGGACAGGTAAGCTGGCGCCTGCAAACAGCGGCTTACCCGATTTCGAAGATCCTATAGCCGCCGCTGAAGCATGGGTTGAAGCCAAAAAGGCTGAGCGTCTTGCTGTCGGCTATGCCGATCGTCAGGCCCGCTACATCAACAAACTGGAAAATCATCTTGCCGAAGGCATTACCCCAGTTCAGTTCTGCAAACAGCTTAATGGTGTCAATACACGCTCGGTTAACGCATTCCTGGAAGAGCGTAACTGGCTTTTTGATGACCAGCCAAAAGCTAAGCACCCTCGCTGGCGTGTTAAGCATTACGCCCGAGGTCAATATATTACCGAACGCCCTGGCCGCGTAGAGCAGGAGAATGGCGAGATGCGTGACACCTTCAAGCCAATATTGAAACAGAAGGGTGCAGCCTGGCTATATCGCCATTACCTGAACGGTGAGCTTCCGATGAAGAAAACATGGGATGGTCAATTTACCCACGACACCGACCTGATGAATCTTCTGCAGGAGAAAAAATGATGGGAAACGTCTCGATCGTTAATAGCGAATTCCCTCTCAAGCCGTGCCCGTCTTGTGGCACTCAGGCAGTGCAGCTGGTGCGTGTTACTGATTTTGGCGGGGAAAAGGAATCGTATTACGTTGCCTGCACTGGCTGTAATGCAAACCAGTTCCCTGACGTCAAAGAGCGGGCCATTCAGGACTGGAAACAGCGGCGAGATCCCAAAGTGCCGGGCTATCTCACGGAACGTAAGGGGAGCTTGCTATGAGCAGATTGCTCATTAACGAAAACCCTCTTCAGGTGCTGCCTTCGCTTGCCTGTGCTATAGGGCTTAACGAGGCGGTAGTGCTCCAGCAAATCCATTACTGGATGGCTTCCTCACAACATCAGTACGAGGGGCGTAGGTGGGTCTATAACAGCGTTGCCAGCTGGCAGAAACAGTTCCCGTTCTGGAGCGAAGCAACTATCAAACGTGCGCTAGTGAGCCTTGAACAGCAGAGAATGGTGGTCAGTGGAAATTACAACCGTGATCCACGCGACCGTAGCAAATGGTACAGCATCAATTATGCAGCACTGGAAGCTATCGAAAGCACAGCAAATCCAGTGAACGATGCATTTGGTCAATTTGACCAAATGGAACAGTGCAATATGACCAAATGCAATGGTGCAGTTTGCTCCAATGCACAAGGTCAGGATGACCCAATGCAACAGGTCAATATGACCCAACCATTACCAGAGATTACTACAGAGACTAACACAGAGATTACTACAGAGAATAAAACACTCTGTGCATCCGCTGACGCTCCTGCACAAAAGCGCTCCTCCAGGGATGAATATTCACCTGAATTCGAAGCAGCCTGGCTGGCATACCCAAAACGCGCAGGCGGTAACCCGAAAGCTGGAGCCTGGAAACACTGGAAGGCCCGGCTGAAAGAGGGGGTTAAACCTGAGGCCATGCTGGATGGCGTTAAGCGCTATGCGGCATTCGTACAGGCTACGGGTAATGCTGGTTCCCAATACGTCAAACAGGCCGCCACGTTCTTCGGGTCAGATCGCCATTTCGAGGAATCCTGGCAAGTGCCCACCAGCCAGCCGGGCGGCCGACGAGGTGGTTTGCCGCTGGCAGGCTTCAGTAATCAGGACTATGGCCAGTCGAGCTGCGACTGGTAAGCGGGAGAGTGACGATGTTGAATTTGAACCAGATGGTTAAAAAAAACGAGCTTAAATCCCGTCAGGAGCAGCTCACAGAGGAACTGGCATTCGCTGCGGATGGCGTGAAGCCATTCCATTACGTGCGCTGGCAGGAGAGCGGAGAGGCCGCCAGCTGCGATACACATGGCAAATACTCGCGACGTCTTTTGACCGGCCCTGAGTTTCGCGGCATACCGAGCGCTAAACGCTCAGGCTGCCCGGAATGTATCCGCCAAGAACTGGCAGAAACTGAATCCAGCTTGCGTAGTCTGCAGGTGGTGGGGCTGCTTAACGACGCAGGTATCTCCCGTCGCTTTGACAGCAGCGAATTCGAAAACTACCAGCCAGTAAACCCGGATGCCGCTAAAAACCTGTCTGCCTGCCAGCGCTACGCCGAAAACTGGCCGAGTGTTTTCGCGGCCGGCACAGGTCTGGTGATGACAGGGAGCTGCGGCACCGGGAAAAATCATCTTGCGGTGTCGATGGCAAAAACGATTATCCGTAACCATCTGGCCCGGGTCGAAATCACTGATGTTATGCGCCTTACCCGCGCCGTAAAAAGCACCTGGCGCAGCGACTCCAGCCATACCGGGGAAGAGGTGATAGGGCATTACGCTTCGCTCGACCTGCTGATTATCGACGAGGTTGGGGTTCAGTTTGGTAGCCAGTCAGAGGCGGTGATCCTGCAGGAAATCATTAACGCCCGATACGAAAGCGTGCTGCCGACAATCCTCATCAGCAACCTGACATTCGCCCAGCTGAGTGACGCGATAGGTGAACGAGCGTTGGATCGCATTACCAATGGTGGGCGTAACCGCCTGGCGTTCAACTGGGAGAGCTATCGCAGCAAGACAGGGAGTAAGGCCGAATGAGTGATGTCTGGCGCAACGAAGAACTCGAAGGGGCGGTAATTGGCGCGATGTTTTTGCGCGGTGCCGATCCTGAGGTGCTGGAAATTATTTCTCGCCTGCCGGATAGCGCATTTTCTGTCCGGCAGTACAGGGAGATTTACGCCGGCATCTGCCGACAGGCCAGAAGCAGTGGCGTTATTGACCCGGTTATTTTGTGCGAGGCGATGCCAGAGCATGAACCGACGATTCTGGGGGCTGGCCGGATTGCGTGGGCTAAATCGGCGCTGGTTTTCTACGTGTCAGCCCTTGAGCGAAATGCCGCTGTACGTGATGCAGAAGCAACGCTCAGCGCCGCGCTGGAGGGGATTCGTAATGCGAACAATGGCGAGGCCGCAATGGCTGCTCTTGACGCTGCTAAAGCGACAATGGCGAACATCGACGCCGGAAGCCGGGCGGTTCAGGCCGTGCACATGTCCGATCTGCTGGAAGATATCACCAACAAAATCGAAGCGGGCAATCAGGGGAAAGAAACCGGACGTAGTCTGCTGACGGGGATCGATGAGCTGGACGAAAAGACCGGCGGCATTGATCTCACTGACCTGGTGTTTATTGCTGCCCGGCCATCAATGGGTAAAACCGAGCTGGCGCTGGATATTGTTGAAAAGGTAACAGGGCAGGGGCATGGTGTTCTGCTTTTCAGCATGGAGATGGCGAGCATCCAGATCGCCGAACGCATGGTATCCGCGGCGGGCGGAATGCCAGTATCAAAACTGAAAGCACCTGAGCGCTTCAACGATGAGGAATGGGGGCGTCTCTTCGGCGGTATGGAACGGCTGGCTAACCGTGATATCTGGATTGTGGATGCCACGAACCTCACCATTGAGCAGATTTGCCAGACGGCAACCCGGTATCAACTGGCGCACCCGGAGATAGCGCTGGTGGTGGTCGATTATCTGGGGCTTATCAAAATCAACAGTGCTAACCGCCATGACCTTGCTGTGGGTGAAATATCTAAAGGGCTTAAAGGGCTGGCTAAGGCCAACAAAACCCCTGTGATTGCGCTCAGCCAGCTATCGCGTGGTGTGGAATCCAGACCAAATAAACGCCCCATGAACTCAGACATGAAAAACTCTGGCGAAATCGAAGCTGATGCGGACATCATTCTCATGCTGTATCGGGACGAGGTGTATAACCCAGAGTCACCGGCGCGTGGCATTGCTGAAATCAATGTAACGAAACAGCGTAACGGTGAGCCGGGAACCATCTACCGCCGATTTTATAACGGGCATTTTTTGCCAGTCGATCAGGATCAGGCCAGGATGCTATCCGCTCCGCAGCCAAAAGAACAATCACGCCGGTATGCGAGAGCATAAGGGGTAAATATGAAACTCGAAGCACCCCTGAAGCACTTTAGCCCACAGGGGCTGGTAATTGCCATCGGAGCGGGGGATAGAGACAATGCGTGATATTCAACTGGTGCTGGAGCGCTGGGGAGCGTGGGCGGCAAGTGAGGGCGGGAATATCTATTATGCCCCGGTTGCCGCAGGGTTCAGCGGCCTGATTCCTGGCTCCCGTAAATCCCGCGCTGCCTGCTGCGACGATGATGGTCTGGTTATCAGCTCTGCGATGAGCGTGCTGAAAAAGAAAGATGCTTACCTATGTATGCTGCTGGAGTGGTACTACGTGAACAGAATGACGTTGCGTGGTATAGGCAGCAAGCTGGGGATATCGCTCAATCAGGTGGTTATCCGGTTGCAAAAAGCGGAGGGTTTCATTGAGGGTTGTCTGGCAGCGCTGAGCGTCACCCTCGAAATGGACTGGAGCCATCAGTAATTAAATTCAATGGAGAGAAAAATGTACTGGATTGAACTGATTTTGGGTCTGCTGCCTCTCGTCGTTTTTGCAGGGCTTATCTGGCTGGTGGTGGACAGGTTCAAATACTGAGGGTTGACCTCAACGGATATCCGGGGCTATAGTCGACGTACTACCACATTGCTGGTGGTCGGGATTAGCCTCCTGGATAGATACCGCGACACAACACGCCGCGAGCGTGTTTTTTTGTCGCACGCATAGCTACACCCAAATTATGGTGGGCTGTGCGGGGGCGGAGCAATCCGCGCCGGTGGTATCCCGGTAAGGCTAACCCTGCACAGTTCACCACCTCTCGATTAGCCTCGATGGTGGTGATTATTCAACGATACCACCCGGAGGATGTCATATGACTACTCAGCCTGCAGTTTTTTCATTTCAAGAATCCCATGACGTACGTATCCATATAATCGGCGGTGAGCCGTGGTTTTGCATTAAAGATGTTTGTGAAATTCTCGATATAAAAAACTCTAGTGATTTGCTGTCTAAACAGCTAGATAAGGCCGGGGTAGAAAAGATCTACCTCAGGTCTGGAGGTCAAAATAGACAGTTATCATTCATCAACGAACCCAATCTCTACCGAGTCATTTTCCGCAGCAACAAACCCGAAGCCCGACAATTCCAGGACTGGGTATTCAATGAAGTTCTGCCCACCCTCCGCAAAACTGGCCGCTACGAACATCCTGTATGCGAACCGGCTCGTACCATATCCGAACCGCTGACCCCGAACGACATGCACAACCTCAATCACCTGGTGAGTCTCCTGAGCATGCAGTTTCATCGACAAACAACATGGAGCCGCGGCGTATGGTATGCCCTGCGTAAGGCAACTGGCGTTGCTTCCCCGGCTCAGTTTACTGTGAGCGATTTACCTGCGGTAGCCGAAGAATGCCGCCGTCTGATTCAGGTCACCAGTGCTACCAATGACATGCTTGTGCGCATAGAAAAAGAAGCGCTGCGCCGTATTGTTCGTAATGGTGAAGACTGTGCGTGCGTACTGGCTCAGTTGCAGCAGGAGGCTGGCCGTATTGACCTGGAGCCTGGCATACAGACGCTGGCGCGGTTTGAGCGACTGGCGATAGAAAGGATGGAGCGCCGACAGGTAAGTTGATAAAAAACAGTTGTGTTATAACAAAACCACTCTTATTCTGGTAAGAGTGGTCACTTCGACACACAGCTTAACAATCGAACCCCTGCCAGTAATGGTGGGGTTTTGTATTTTTCTGTGGTATCCGACCAGGAGTCGGTTCGGTTACATAAATGATTGTGGGGTTGAAGGCTTTATTTTCTAAGTATTAGCCTTTTCTCCAATTGTGACGGGGAGCGGAATGAGCACCTCCCACAAGGGCTGGTAACCTTTACTAATCGGTTTTGTTTCACCCTGCCAGTAAAGATCCAGTCTGTGAGATAATTCAACTGGCGTGCAATTCATGTTCAACAAGTTCATGTCGCCCCTGTGGTAGTGGGGCGTTGAGTTGACCTCGAAAATAGGGGTGCCAGGCGGTAGTCTGGAATAATCTCTGAACCTGACCGCCTCGTTTATGGATTCACACGCGAACAGAGCCTGAAAGCGTGATGGTTTTTCACGAAAGTTGGATTTTCTACGTTCTTCCAGTAACATTTCTATCATTGCATCGAATCGTTCTTCAGAGCCTGTCAGGTTAATGTTATAGTTGAAGAAATAGTTGTTAGCATGCCGGGATACTCCACCAGACAGTCTGGAACGAGCATGTGATTGCAGCGTAACAATTGGGTAATAAGGGTAAGTTAATTCAATTTTCATTCCCTCAAAGAATGCTCTATGCCTGTCCACTGTGAAAAAACTATGCCTTGCCATGCCAGATAATCCCCTTTATTGATAATTACCTTTGGTAATCAATAATATCAGGCGGGGATGCCGACAACCATAAAAACCGTTTAGATTGAATGGTTAATTTCATTTGTGTATCATTCCGTTTCGGCCCTTAGCTCAGTTGGATAGAGCAATTGCCTTCTAAGCAATAGGCCACTGGTTCGAATCCAGTACGGTGTACCATCCGCCACTAGTTCATCAGGAAGAGCGACAACCAGGATGTTGTAGTTCAGGGCGTCGGTGGCGGACCAGATTTACTGGCTTGCTGATTAAATGTGCTTAACCATTTGATAATCTATTGACGCATGCTTGTGCCTGAGATATATAAAGGCTCCTTTGTCTGCTGTGGTCAGTGAAAGTATCAGCTGTGGGTAACCAGCGGCAAAGGAAGGCCCCTCATCAGATGCCGGGGCCTTTTTTATTTCAGTTTACATCTCGCCCCGGTAAAAGCTTTCCGGTCTGCGAAGAAGGGATGACCCGGAGTGACCGGAAAGCTATTAACATGAGCACCGGGGGGTATTGATATCTTTGTAGCAACCCCGTAGCTAACCATCCAGTGCTCAACTCAATGTTTACACTGGCGACTTAATATTCATCAACAAGGTTGATGTATCGTTTATACAAAACTGCCTACGCTGTATTTTTATAGAAAAAGTGTGAGCGTAGTCGTAGTAATGAACCTGAAAAGAATGTTGATGGCTGTGGTGCTTGGTGGATGTCTGATTGGTGGTTGCATAATATATTATTATCTTTATTCAGAGATGATGGCTTTTCGTGGCATGGATTACTACGAAAGAAGCAGGTGATTGAGGTGAGTACTTGCGCAACTGGATGATTGCTTTGATACTTATTCTTTCATTCCTGACCGGGGTCAGGATGTTCGATAGTATATTGATGCAATTCCGTGCAGACCTTCCATTTTTTGCCGGGGACGATAAATCTTTAGTAACCGGGAGGGCGCATTCGCATGAGCACTGGATAGTTAACTGATATCGCACTATCAGCCCTGTCGACCGCATTGTCCAGTGCTCAGCCGAATGTGCTTTCGGTCCAGTAATATTTTACGTACTGTATGGTAAATTCCGGAACTGCATCCATAATCTAAATTGCCCTGTACGATTGCGCGTCAGGGCTGTACTTTCCTGTCGAAATTTAGCAACTTATGCCCGCCCGCAGGACTCTGGCGGGCTTTTTTTCTTGATGTTGAACACAAATTTATCCTCCCGGTATTGTGGCTATTCCGCTATGAAGTGTATGGTTGTTTTGTCGCAGTGAATCCCCCTGAGCGGCGGGGCGAAATGGTTACCCTCGAGTGTTCGAAAGTTTTGTGCGAGTCCGGTCTGACCAGCCCAGGACTCACCGGGAGGCACCCGGCACTGCGACAATACAGCGCAACGTAATTCAAAGGCCCACTTCGGTGGGCCTTTTGTGCATCAGGGAGTCAGCAGCGCGGGTACTCAGACATCTGCATCCCACCTCTTCCGTTCTTATCACGAAGTACCCACGGTTTTAATGGATACAACAACCTTTTCTGGCCCTGGCTAACCGCAGGGGTTTTTTATTTCCTTCACACAGCACCCGCTTAGCGAGGTGAGAGATTATGAAAATGCCCAACAATCCCACTCACTGGCCTGACTGGCTGGAATTGCTCCAGAGCTGGTGGCGCGGAGAAACGCCTTTTGGTGCCGTGCTGATGGCGTTCATTATGGCCGTCCTTCGAATTGCTTATACCGGCGGTGGCTGGAAAAAAATGCTCCTTGAAGGGTTACTTTGCGGCGCACTGACTCTGACGGTGGCCTCGGGTCTGGAATATATGAAATGGCCTAAATCTGTTTCTGTCGCTATCGGCGGTGGCATTGGTTTTATTGGTGTGGAGCAGTTCAGAAAGTTCGTGCTGAACGTGATTAACACCCGTTTCGGAGGTGATAATGCAGCAAAGTAGCCCTCGCGGGATCCGCAACAATAACCCGGGTAACATTGGCCGGGGTGATGAATGGAAAGGTCTGGTGCCGACGGCGCAGCGCACAGATAAATCATTCTGCCAGTTCACTTCACCGGAATATGGCATCCGCGCAATGGTGATTATCCTGCGTAACTATCAGCGTAAGCATGGCCTCAACACGGTTTCCGGGATTATCAACCGCTGGGCACCGCCGAACGAGAACAATACCCAGGCTTATATCAACAGCGTTGCTCAGGCGGTGGGTGTTTCGCCTGACCATAAGATTGACGTGGGCGACAGCCGAATCATGCTCCCGTTACTGGAAGCCATCATTAAGCATGAGAACGGCCAGCAGCCTTACGGCTTTGATGTGTTCGTTCGCGCTCTCGGCCTGGCAGGTTGAATATGAGCCGAGCAATACTAATCACCTGCGTGGCTGTGGTTGCAATCCTGTTTAGTCTCGGTTGGGCCGTCAATCACTACCGCTCAAACGCTATTGCGTACAAAGAGCAGCGTGATACAGCTAATTCAAAGCTGACTCAAGCCAGTGCGACGCTCACCGACATGCAGACAAGGCAGCGCGACGTCGCTGCACTGGACGCTAAATACACCCAGGAGTTGGCAGATGCCAGACATACTATTGATGAGCTGCAGCGTGATGTTGTTGCTGGCACTAAGCGGCTGCGCGTCAACAATACCTGCCAGCCAGTGTCGGAAGCCTCCGGCACCTCCAGCGTGGATGATGCAACCAGCCCCGGACTTACTGACGCCGCTCAGCGGGATTATTTTCGTCTCCG
>NZ_DASYBS010000085.1:0-2208 GCF_036500665.1 Cedecea sp. | reverse complement strand
TGGGCCGCTTTCCCAGCCCAACCATGCGCTAAAAGAACTCCTCGCTCACCATTCCCCCAGCGATAAACCGCGATATCTTCCTCTTCATTTTCAGTGCCGGGCGCAATCACGACCCGGCTAACCTCCGCCTGCTCCAAGATTGCTTCTTCCCGTTTAAGGTTCCGCAAAGCGCGCTGCGGCCGCAGAAATTCCTGTAGTGCTTCAGCAGCGTCCATTGGCAAAGTAATCAGTAATCAGTGATCAGTCCAGGAGCTAGAATCTGGGAGCTACGAGCTGGGAGAGCGCAGTGCGCAACTAGGAAAATTGCCAATCCTAGGAAGTCCACTCGAGCACTCAGGCACTGAGTTATCAAAAAAACTCTATGATTACAGGACTGGCCACTCCTCCAGCGTGCTTGGACGCCGTGCTAAACCCGCGCCCCCTCCTAACTCCTAGATTCTAGCTCCCGGCTCCTAAACTGATTACTGATTACTGATCACTGCTGTCCGGTTGTCGACAGAGTGTGTGGAGAGTATGTGTTGAGCAATAGGCAATTGCGAATGAAAAGGGCTGTGAGCGACTTGAAGCTTGAGCATCTAGTTTCTGCGGGTGTTCTCCGGGAAAACAATTTTTGCGCAGGTTCTCGAGCCGATCCATCCAGAACAGTTTCGTCGCTGTGTGCAACGTTACGATGGCGAGTACAAGGTCAGGGCTTTTTCCTGTTGGGATCAGTTTCTGTCCATGGCCTTTGCCCAACTGACCTTTCGGGAGAGTTTGCGCGATATCGAAGCATGCTTGAGTACGCGCAGCGATCAGCTCTATCATCTAGGTTTTCGCAGCCCCATCCGGCGCAGCACCCTGGCCGATGCCAACGAAAGGCGCGATTGGCGTATTTATGCAGATCTAGCGCAGCTTTTAATCAAGCGAGCCAGGGCTCTTTATGCCACCCAAGCGCTGGAAGTAGAGTTGACAGAGACCGTATACGCATTGGATTCGACGACCATCGATTTGTGCCTCAACCTTTTTCCTTGGGCTCGTTTTCGCCGAACCAAAGGCGCTATCAAGTTACATACGCTGCTGGATTTGCGTGGTCCCATTCCTGCGTTGGTCAGTATAACCGAAGCACGGTGTCACGACGTCAACGCCTTAGACGCGCTGTTAGTCGAGCCAGGAGCCTTCTACGTCATGGACAAGGCTTATTTGGATTTCGCCCGTCTCTACCTCTTACATCGAGCGGGAGCTTATTTTGTGATTCGCCCTCGAGCCGATCTGCGTTTCATTCGCTATCGTTCTCAACCGGTCGATCGCTCTACAGGCTTGCGCAGCGATCAGATCGGCCGCTTGCACGGTTTTTATTCGCGAAAAGCCTTTCCAGACAAGCTCCGAGCAGTTCGCTTCTACGATCGCGAACTGCAGCGCAGTTTTTGTTTTTTGACCAATCACCTGCAGTTGCCTGCCTGGACTATCTGCCAGCTCTACAAGATGCGCTGGCAAGTAGAATTGTTCTTCAAATGGATCAAGCAGCACCTACGAATCAAGCGCTTCTATGGTACCTCAACCAATGCAGTCAAAACTCAAATCTGGACTGCTCTGTGCGTTTACCTTTTAGTCGCTATTCGCAAACAAGAGCTGGGCTTACCCCAAAGTTTGCACACTATTTTGCAGATCTTGAGCGTCAACGTGTTCGAAAAAGTCCCTATCGATCAACTACTTACAACTTCATTAACCGGAGATCAAAACACATCAGATCCTAACCAGCTGATGCTCTGGGACTTATAACCGGACAATCATGATCAGTAATCAGTAATCAGTTCGAGGAGTTGCAGGAGTCCAAGGAGGTCGCAGTTATGACGCGCTCGCTCAAAGACCTGAACTAAGTCAGCTATTTGTCCTACTCCGGCTAACTCCCGACGCTGAAAATTCCGGAACCCCCGCAACATGATTACTGATTACTTCGAACCACCCGTTACGGTTAACCACTTCTCAAAAAATGGTAGGTCTCGTCTTAGTCTCACACAGTCGTCGCCTGGCTGAAGCCACCGTCGATCTAATTAAGCGGACGGTTGGACCCGGTATCTCGATCGCCGCGGCGGGGGGAATCGGCGACGATCGATCAGAGCTGGGCACTGATGCGCTGGATATCCAAGAAGCAATTCTCAAGGTTCGGTCTCCTGAGGGTGTCCTGGTGTTGATGGACATGGGCAGCGCCATTCTGAGCGCAGAGACAGC
>NZ_DASYBS010000084.1:0-10524 GCF_036500665.1 Cedecea sp. | reverse complement strand
CGCCTCCGTTTTCTCTCCGACTGGCCAGGGTCCGGGCGTCGGGAACGGCCGGAGGCTGAGAGCGTCGGGAACGCATCTCAGCCGACCCAGGACTGGGAGATAAAACGGAGGTCTGCCGCTTTAGCGGTCGATTTATTTGGCGGGGAGTCCGGGGTCTCGGGGGAATGACGGTGATTCTCCCGAGACGTTCACCGGTTCGGTGGTGACATGTGAAGCAGGACTGGAGGTGAACGGAACTTTAGCCGATCCTTCATAGAGCGTATTTGTGACTAAGAGACCGCCCTTGGTGTAAGCCCCGGCGCTTGCCACATCGACGTCGTCAGGCCGCTGTCCACCAGCGTTAACTGGTCGGCATACACTTTCTGCCACTTGCGCTTCATCTCGTCGTAAAGCTCGCGGTGCGCCGGATTTGGCGTGAACGCTCTCTGCCATTGCACAAGGCGTTCGCCGGTATTGGCCAATGAATCGAAAAGCCCGGCTCCGACGCCCGCCGCAATGGCGCAGCCCAGCGCCGTTGCCTCTTTCACCACGGGAACGCGTACCGGCAGGCCGGTCACATCGCTGAGGATCTGGCTCCACAGCACGCCTTTTGAGCCGCCGCCGGCAAAGACCAGCGAGTCGAACTTCACGCCCGAAAAGCCGGAAATCTGTTCCAGATTACAGGCCGACACAATCGCCGCATTTTCCTCTAACGCGCGGAATAGCGTGGCTTTGTTGCACTTTTCAGGGTCGATGGAGAGGTTAATAAACGACGGCGCGGCGTGGTACCACTGCTTGAAATGCATGGCGTCGGAGAAAATCGGCATCACGCCGTGGGAGCCTGCGGGTACGCGGCTTGCCATCTCTTCCATCAGCGCATAGGTATCTACGCCGAGACGCTCGGCAAGCAGCTTTTCTTCCGCGCAGAAGGCGTCCCGGAACCAGCGCATTGTCAGGCCGGTAAAGAAGCTGATCGATTCCGCCTGCACCATGTTGTGAATCACGTGCGGGTTTATACGGATGTTCATTTCAGGGTCGGTTTTGATCGCCGGGAGGTTCACCACCTGCTGCCAGAACGTGCCGCCCAACACCGCAGTTTGCCCGGCGCGGACGATGCCCAGCCCCAGGCAGCCCAGCTGAACATCGCCGCCGCCCATCACCACCGGCGTGCCTTGCACCAGGCCGCTCTCTTCGGCAGCCTGGTGCGTTACGCCGCCCAGCACGGTGCCGGTTTCTTTTACCGGGGAGAGAATGTCGGCACGCAGCCCTGCCATATCAAGCAGGGCAGGTCGCCAGCCTCGCGTGGCCAGATCCAGCATACCGGTTGTCCCGGCGTTGGACGGGTCGACCGCCAGCTCACCGGAAAGCTTCGCGGCGAGCCAGTCACCGATCATGGTGACAGTGGCCGCTTTGCGGTAGATATCCGGGCGATGATGCGCCAGCCAAAGCAGGCGCGGCATGGCGCTGAGCGCCAGCGTCTGACCCGATACGTGGTAGACTTCGGACTCAAACTGGAAGTCGTGGATCTCTTTAAGCTCGCTGACCTCGCGGCTGGCGCGAGCATCAACGTTGGCGCAGGCCCAAATCGGCTCGCCGCTACCGTCGTAAAGCACAATTCCTTCGCGCATCGAGCAACAGGAAATAGCGCTTATTGCCGCAGGAGAAAGGCTGGCCTTATACAAGGCCTCGCGGATGCAGCGGCAGGCGAGCTGCCAGTTGACGGCAAGATCGAATTCCATCGATCCCGGTACATTCTCCACGCTCAGGTGTTTCCACTCGGCCTGGCCCACGGCAATCTGGCGGCCATTGGTGTCGAAGATCACGGCACGGATACTGCCCGTTCCGGCGTCCAGCGCAAGTAAATAGCTCATCAGCAGACCTCTTCCGTCGTCCGTTCAATAAATAAACTCTTATCCATTGCTGGCGATCCGATCGATCTATTTGGGTGTTTTGTGATCGCTGCACGGTTGCAATCGCCGATCCCTGACTAACTTTTTGAACACTATCTCTTATTCACACACGGATCCGGGAGAGGACGTCATGGCAGATCTGGATGATATTAAAGACGGAAAAGACTTCGGTATTGGTCAGCCGCAGGAGAACCGGGCTTTTTACCTGAAGGGCAGCGGAGCGCTGGACTGGGGCATGCAGTCGCGGCTGGCGAGGATCTTTAACCCGGACACCGGGCGTACCGTGATGCTGGCCTTCGATCACGGCTATTTTCAGGGGCCAACCACCGGGCTTGAGCGCATCGATCTCTCGATTGCGCCGCTGTTCCCCGAAACCGACGTACTGATGTGTACGCGTGGGATCCTCCGCAGCGTCGTGCCTCCGGCAACCAACAAGCCGATTGTGCTGCGTGCCTCCGGCGGTAACTCCATTCTCAGTGAACTCTCGCGTGAAAGCGTCGCGGTGACGATGGAGGATGCTTTGCGCCTCAATGCCTGTGCGGTGGCCGCGCAGATTTATATCGGCAGCGAATATGAGCACCAGTCAATCAACAACATCATCAAGCTGGTGGATGAAGGTACGCGCTACGGCATCCCTACGCTTGCGGTGACCGGCGTCGGTAAAGAGATGGCGCGTGATGCTCGCTATTTCTCGCTGGCAAGCCGCATTGCCGCCGAGCTTGGGGCGCAGTTTGTGAAAACCTACTTCGTCGAGGAAGGCTTTGAGAAAGTCGCCGCCAGCTGCCCGGTGCCGATCGTCATCGCCGGGGGCAAAAAACTGCCCGAACAGGAAGCGCTGGACATGTGCTTTAAGGCGATAGACCAGGGGGCGTCCGGCGTGGATATGGGGCGCAACATCTTCCAGTCTGAAGCGCCGCTGGCGATGCTGCAGGCGGTGAAAAAAGTCGTGCACGAGAATATGTCGGCCCGCGAGGCTTATCAGTTCTGGCTTGAAGCGAAACATCAGGGAGGTAAGGCATGAACGTAACGCTGGTGGAGATAAACATTAAGCCAGAGCGCGTCGACGAGTTTCTGGCGGTGTTTCAGGCGAATCACGAAGGGGCTATCAGGGAGCCCGGCAATTTACGCTTCGACGTGCTGCAGGACCCGGATGTTGCGACGCGATTTTTTATCTACGAGGCTTATCTGGATGAGGCCGCCGTGCTGGCGCACAAGAAGACGCCGCACTACCTCGCCTGCGTTGAGAAGCTGGATGAGATGATGTCTGAGCCGCGTAAGAAGCGGAGTTTTATCGGGCTGCTGCCGTAGAGATTGCCCCTCACCCCAGTGGGGAGAGGGGAAAAAAACAGGCGGGGGGTGAGGTCCAGTCAGCTTTCCTGCGCCTCTGCCGTCTCATCCTGCGTCACTCTCAGCCGGTAAAGCGCGCATTTAGCGCACTCCAGCACGTGCTCACATTGCTCAATCGTCAGGGTCAGCGGTGGCTCTACGCGAATGGTTTTTGAATTATTCAGCGTACCGGCCACCAGCACCTGCTGGCGGAACATCTGGCTGGCAAAGTTGTAGCCGATGTCGTTGTCGCGAAACTCAATCGCCATTAACAACCCCTGGCCGCGAGCCTCCACGATCAGGTCCGGGAACTCACGGGCCAGCGCCCGGAAGCCATCCAGCAGCAGTTGCCCTTTCTGGGCCGCCTGAGCGGGCAGATTTTCTTCCAGCAGATAGTGGATGGTTGCCAGCGCCGCCGCACAGGCCAGCGGGTTGCCGCCGAAAGTGGTGGTATGCAGGAATGGGTTATCGAACAGCACGGAAAACACCTCTTCCGTCGCGACCGTGGCGCCTATCGGCATTACGCCGCCGCCCAGCGCTTTTGCCAGACACAGAATGTCCGGCTGCACGTTTTCGTGTT
Organism: Cedecea sp.; assembly: GCF_036500665.1. Lineage (NCBI taxonomy): Bacteria > Pseudomonadati > Pseudomonadota > Gammaproteobacteria > Enterobacterales > Enterobacteriaceae > Cedecea > Cedecea sp. Next base: position 6,729 of record NZ_DASYBS010000084.1, on the reverse strand, counting down.
CGCAGGCAAACATTTTGCCAGTACGCCCCATTCCGGTTTGTACTTCATCCAGAATCAGCAGCACGCCGAATTCGTCGCAAAGCTGACGCACCGCAGGCAGGTAGCCCGGCGGAGGCAGGATCACGCCGCCTTCACCCTGGATAGGTTCGAGGATCAGCGCCGCCACGTCATCGCCGGTTTTGCGGCATTCGCTGAACTGGGTACGCAGCGCGTCGATATTGCCAAACGGCACATGGCGGAAGCCCGGCAGCAGAGGCATAAACGGTTTGCGGAATGTGGATTTCGCCGTTGCCGAAAGCGCACCCAGCGATTTTCCGTGGAACGCGCCGCTGGTGGCAATAAAGGTAAATTTCCCTCGCGGCGACTGGTATGCCTTCGCCAGCTTTATGGCTGCTTCAACGGATTCGGTGCCGCTGTTGCTGAAGAAACTGTATTTGAGTTTACCCGGAGTGAGCGTGGCAAGCGTTTTAGCAAGCATCGCCCTTAGAGGATCGAGCAGTTCCTGGCTGTGCAGGGGCTGCTTTTCCAGCTGATGCTGGACGGCGGAAACTACAGCTGGATTACGGTGCCCCACGTTAAAAATACCGAATCCACCCAGGCAGTCGACGTACTCTTTGCCCTGGGTGTCGACAAGCGTATTCAGACTGCTCGCTTGCCACTCTACGGCTCCGTAATCCCCGCCGGCGGTAACGGACTTGCGGTACTCAAGAAAACCCGGGTTTACATGCTGCTGGAAGCTATCGATAACCTCCCGATTTAGCGCCTTCATCTCCTCATGACTCAGTGACTTCTTTTCGATTATGTTCAGTGCGTGCGCCGTACAGGCAAGTGCCGAGGCGCTGGAAGGTAACCTGTTCAAAATGTGCTCCTGGATGTGGCGTATCACGCGATACACAAAATAAGTATTGCAGGGATTGCGCCAGGTAGCCTTCCGTAAGTGAAATCGAGATAAACGCCCGCAGGACTACGCCTGTGCAATAATTAATCACAATAGATTACATTTTGCGTGTTTTAATGCTGGCGGCGGCGCCGTGCTTTGAAAGGAAATAGGGGATGTTGCTTTATAAACAGGCAATTTGCCCTGGAATGGTGCAAAAGGAAGGGCTATCACCGTTGGCCTTTCCAGGTTATGTCGCATGATTCCCTGCATAGCGCCATTGTGCGCGCAGACAAAGCCCTGTATTACGGCAAAAATACCGGCCGTAATCGCTGCATTTTGGCTTTGTCTGACGGAGGAATGGTAACGCTGGAATAACGCGTTACGCGTGCGCCATCCTGTGCTCACCGTTAACCAGTGCAGCCCGATCGAAGCTGCGTTCGATAACGCCGTTCGCCATAAACGCCGCGCGGTCGGACATATGGGCAATCACGTCGGCATCGTGGCTGACCAGCAGGTAGGTCATGCCGTGCTGCTGTTTCAGGCGATTGAGCAGGTTGAGGATCTCAGCCTGCACCGACATATCCAGCGCGGAAGTTGGTTCGTCCAGCAGCAGGATCTTAGGGCGCAGCAGCAATGCTCGTGCAATCGCCACGCGCTGGCGCTGGCCGCCGGAAAGCTGGTGCGGGTAACGCTTTGCCGCATCGGCCGGCAGCCCAACCTGGCTTAACGCTTCTTCCACGCGGGCTTCGATAGAGCTCTCCCCGTGGATTTTTAGCGGTTCAGCCAGCGTGCGCCAAATCGTGTGGTTTGGGTGCAGCGAGGCGTAAGGATCCTGGAACACCATCTGCACTTCTCGACGCAGCGCCCCCTGAAAACGTCTCCCTGCAACAATGTTATTGCCCAGCAGTTCCACGCGGCCTTTCCACTCACGCTGTAGCCCGGCAAGCACGCGCAGGATGGTCGATTTCCCGCAACCGGAAGCGCCAATCAGGCTAAAAGTCTCACCCTGCTCAATCGCGAAACTGGCCCCGGCGACGGCGGTTTTGATGCCGCCTTTTGCGGCAAACTCGACGCTCAGATTTTCAATGTTAACGATCGCCATGAGTCTCTCCTGGCTGGAATTCGCTGCGGTTCAGCGTCGGCAGCATCTGCCCGTAAGTGTCGGCATTTGGACGGCAGGTCCAGAGCGTTCGCGTGTAAGGGTGTGTGGCCTGCGCCAGCTCGCTCGCCGCCATTTCATCGACTTTCTGCCCCTGATACATCATCAGCACGCGGTGGCAGTGTTCCGCCACCAGCGGCAGATCGTGGCTAATCAGCAGCAGCGCCATTTGCCGTTGCTCGCACTGCGCTACCAGTAGTTCAAGGATTTGATTACGCAGGCGGGCGTCCAGCGCCGAGGTCGGTTCGTCGGCAATCAGCACCTTGGGATTATTGGCGAGAGCAACCGCGATCATCACGCGCTGGCCCATGCCGCCGGACAGCTCGCCGGGGTAGCGCAACAGTACCGCGTCCGGCAAACCCACGGACTGCACCAGTTCGCGGCAGCGATCGCGGCGTTCGGCAGAGGACAGCTTCTGGTGCAGGCGGAGCGCCTCGTCAATTTGCTGAAAGACGCTTTTCACCGGGTTCAGCGCATAGCGCGGATCCTGCAGTACCATGGCGATGTCGCTGCCGCGCAGCTGGTTCCAGCTCCGGGCATTCATTGCCAGCAGGTCGTGCCCCAGCACATTGAGCTGCTCCGCGCTCACTTTGCCCGGCTTACGCACCAGTCCCATCAGGGCTCGTGCCGTCATTGATTTTCCGGAGCCGGACTCTCCCACCAGCGCCAGGCGTTCATTGCCCAGCGAAAAGGAAAGGTTGCTGACCACCCGGCTGCCGGGGTAGTCGATATTCAGCCCGGAAACGGTAATTCTGTTAGTCATGTTGCGGCTCCAGCACGTCGCGCAGGCCATCGCCCAGCAGGTTAAAGGCCAGGCTGCTCAGCAGAATGGCGGTACCCGGAATGGCGGCAATCCACCATTGGTCGAAAATGACCTGCATTCCGTCGGCAATCATAGCGCCCCACTCAGACATCGGCGGACGGGCACCGAGGCCCAGGAACCCGAGTCCGGCAGCGGCAAGAATAATCCCGGCAAGATCCAGCGCCAGACGCACGATGGCGGAAGGCAGGCACAGCGGCAGGATGTGGCCGCCCAGCAGCCGAATGCCTTTAATCCCCATCATTTCTGCGGCGGCAAGATAATCACTGTGGCGCAGCCGCTGTATTTCGCTTCTTGCCTGGCGCGCATAGGCAGGCCAAGTTGTCAAAGCGAGCGCCAGCGCGCCGTTAACCAACCCTGGGCCAAGCATCGCCACAAAAGCGAAGGCCAGGATCAGACGCGGCATCGACATCACCACGTCGGTAAAGCGCATCAGAATACGCTCCAGCCAGCCGCCGTAATAGCCGGAAAGAATGCCAATCAGCAGCCCTACCGGCAGGGTAATGACCGTAACCAGCAGCACCAGGCCCAGCGCCGGGCGGGTACCGTAAAGCAGGCGTGAAAGCAGGTCGCGACCGTAGCTGTCGGTGCCCAGCAGATGGTGAGCGTTGGGTGCCTGCAGGCGTGCGGCGGCGTCCTGCCAGTTAGGATCGAACGGGGCCAGCAGCGGGGCAAACAGCGCAATAAGCACCAGCCCGGCAATGATAATCAGCCCGCTGAGGGCGGCCGGGGAGCGCAGCATGCGTCGCAGGAAAAGAGAAGACGGCATTAGCGGATCCTCGGATCGGTGGCACGCACCAGTATGTCGGTCAGGTTATTGATCAGCACAAACGACACGCCGATCAGCAGCGTGCCGCCCATAATCGCGGTGGTATCACCGGCAAACAGCGCGGTGGTGAGATAGCGGCCAATGCCCGGCCAGGAGAAGACGGTTTCCGTCAGCACTGCACCTTCCAGCATGCTGGTGTAAGCCAGCGCGATTACGGTGAACAGCGTGCCGCGAATGTTCGGCAGAACGTGACGCAGCAGAATCGCCATGTCGCCCGCACCCTTCGCGCGAGCCAGCGTAATGTATTCTTTGTTCATTTCGCTCAGGCAGGCCGTGCGCGTCAGGCGGGTGATGCTGGCGAGAGAATAATAGGCCAGCAGCAATACCGGCAGAATCAGGTGGTTAACGGCGTTGAGGAACGCGCCTTTATCGCCGGAAAGCCAGGTATCAATCAGCACGAAGCCCGTTTTGGCCTCGACGCTGTACTGGTAAATATCATCGAGCCTTCCAGGCCCGGCGCTCCACTGCAGGCGGGCATAAAACAGCGCAAGCATCAGCAGGCCGAGCCAGAAAATAGGCACCGAGTTACCGAGCAGGGTAAAGGTGCGTACCGCGAGATCCCACGGCGAACCGGCAAAGCGGGCGCAAAGCACGCCAAAAAGCACGCCCAGCACGCTGCCGATGATGAGCGCGAGGGTGGCAAGCTCAAGCGTGGCGGGGAAAGCCGAGAGTAAATCATGCAGCACCGGTTGGCCGGTTGAGCTGGCTATGCCCAAATCGCCGTGGGCAAGATTAACCAGGTAATGCCAGAACTGCACGGGCAGCGACCGATCCAGCCCAAGCTGGTGGCGAACCTGATCGTAAGTGGACTGGCTGGCGTGATCGCCGACGATTTGCAGCACTCTGTCCACCGGGGAAAGCGCGGACAAAGCAAAGGTAATCAGCAGCAGGCCAATAAGGGTTAGAGCAAGGGTAAATATTCCCTGAAGCAGGGTAAGCAGCGGGCGCCGTAGGCGCTGCGACGAGGGAGAAACTTCGGACATGGGTAACTCTTTTTATGCGCTGATGGTGATTAACCTCTCGCCCCGTTTCTTTGATGGTGAAAAGGGCAGGGCGAGAGGCCGTTCAGTTATTTCGTGACGTTATCGTAATACACCATATCCGCATTCAGGCCTTGCTGATAGCCCTTGATGTTATCGCGCACCACAACCTGGGTTTTACCCTGGTCGACAAACACGTACGGGGAGCTACGCTGCAGCTCCTCCTGCAGTTTGGTATAGAGATCTTTGCGTTTGGCCGGATCGGCTTCCGCCACGGCGGCCAGCGTTTGTTTGTTCAGTTCCGGAATCTGCCAACCGTTCAGCCCGGCCACGGTGCTCGCTTTGCCGTCGTTATAGGCAAAGGCGCTGGCGTTGGAGTGGGCGTCGAAATAGTCCGGGATCCACAGGCGGATAGCGGCCTGGTGCTGCTTCGCACGAACGCGGGCGTAAACCTGGCTACCTGCCGCAGGCAGCAGATCCACCTTCACGCCGCCCTGGGCAAAGCTCGCCTGCATCGACTGCGCGATGGTGATAAACGGCGGTTTGTTTTCCACGTCCAGCGAGAAATGGGCGTCTTTGATGCCCGCTTTCGCCAGGATCTCTTTCGCTTTCGCCGGGTCGAATTTAAACGGCGTGTTTTCCAGTGCGCCAGGGAAACCGACCGGCAGGAAGCTCTGGTGCACGAAGTACTGGCCTTTCAGCAGATCTTTGGTGATGCCCTGATAATCAACCAGGTAGCGGGCCGCTTCCCACAGCGCAGGGTTTTTCAGCAGCGGGTTGGCATTGTTGCCGACGTTAAACACCAGGTAGTTTTGCTCGGCGGAAGGAATGCTCAGCACCTTCACGCCCGGTTTGCCTTCGAGCGCGCTGGTTTGGTCAGAACCCAAATCGCGGGCGATATCGGCGTCACCTTGCTGAATCAGCAGGCGGCGAGCGGCCGGATCGGGCACGTTTTTAATGATGATGTTCTTCACTTTTGGCGCGTCGCCAGGGGATGTCGGGTTGGCATCCAGGACGATAGCCTGATGCGGCTGGTAGACGCGCATCTTGAACGGGCCGCTGCCGGCAGAGTGCATTTTCAGCCATTCGTTGCCGAAGTCGCCTGCTTTAACGTTTGGCGTGACCGCTTTTTCATCGACGATAGAAGCTATCGGTGTGGAAAGAATATTCAGCGCAACCGCCGGGCTTACGTCCGCGGTCCAGTGCACTTCCAGCGTGTGGTCATCCACTTTCTTCAGCTGGCTGGCGATGTTATCCGGCTGCCAGCCCAGCACGTTAAGAATAAAGGCCGGGGATTTATTCAGCGTCACCGCGCGGGTGTAGGAGAAGATTACGTCTTCCGGGCGCAGCGGGTTGCCGGAGGCGAATTTAGCGTCCGGGCGCAGCTTGATGGTCAGCTTCTTATTCGCCGCATCGCCCTGCCAGCTTGCCGCCAGAATCGGCACAACTTTGGCCGGATCGGTACGGTCTGCCTGCACCAGGCGCTGGTACAGGCTTGGCACGGTCTGGATGCTTGAGAGTTCGTTGGCTTCGGCCGGATCAAGGCTGACGATGTCATCCAGGCCTTGAGCAACCACCAGGGTATCCGGTGGCGTGGCAGCGTGAGAAGCTGCAGACAGCGCAGCCAGCAGCAGTAATGGCAGGACTTTCTTTTGCATGTGTGTACCCTGTAATGGTGTTTTTTATCGGTTTTTCTCTGTGTATTTACGTTAGGTGAGTTATCTCAATTCACAAAGTCAAAATTGCGCTTTGCATATAAATATACGATATATCCAATGCGATAAAGTGATGAAAACTTGAGGCGGGGGGGGGGGGCCTTCCGCAGGGAGGCGGCAGAGCACCTCTATGAAGCGTTAGCTTAAGTTCCGTTCACTTCAAGTACGTATTTACCTGTATCTACCGAACCGGTGAACGTGTCAGGGGGCATTACGCCATGCCCCCTGACAACCCCCGGCGCCCGGCGAGCTCATCGCCGCTGAAGCGGTAAACCCACCGGCTATCACCCAAACAGTCGGGGTCGTTCGCGATTCGTTCCCGACGATCGCTCTCTTTCGCTGCTCC
>NZ_DASYBS010000083.1:0-136720 GCF_036500665.1 Cedecea sp. | reverse complement strand
ATCGCCTCCGTTTTCTCTCCGACTGGCCAGGGTCCGGACGTCGGGAACGGCCGGAGGCTGAGAGCGTCGGGAACGCATCTCAGCCGACCCAGGACTGGGAGATAAAACGGAGGTCTGCCGCTTTAGCGGTCGATTTATTTGACCGGGAGTCCGGGGTCTCGGGGAAATGACGGTGATTTCCCCGAGTCGTTCACCGTTGCGGTGGCTGCATATGAAGCTGTACTTGAGGTGAACGGAACCTTAGTTGCGCCTTCAAAAGTAATACTCACCAGGCCCCCTGGCTCGATCAAAACCCCGCCTCAACCTCTCTCATATCCGGCAGCTTATGCGCTATCCCTTTGTGACAGTCGATACAGGTTTTACCGTCTTTTATCGCTTCATCATGCATTTTGGCGGCCACGGTTTTCTGTGCGGTAAAATCCATATAGTCGAAGTTGTGGCAGTTTCGACACTCCTGCGAATTGTTGTTCTTCATGCGCCGCCACTCGTTTTGCGCCATCGCCAGGCGGTGGTCGTCAAACTTCTGCGGGGTGTCTATCAGGCCAAAAGCCTTGGCATACAGCTCTTTGCTGGCCTGGATTTTACGGATCATTTTCGGCACCCACTCATGCGGCACATGGCAGTCCGGGCAGGTGGCGCGCACGCCGCTGCGGTTGTTGTAATGCACCGTCCCCATGTATTCCTCATACACGTTATTGCGCATCTCGTGGCAACCAATGCAGAACTCTTCGCGGTTGGACATTTCCATCCCGGTATTAAAACCACCCCAGAAGATTATCCCTGCTGCAAAGCCGATAAGCAGCAACGTGCCGAGCGCCAACCGGCTTGGCCTGCGCCACCACTGCCACACGCGCTTAATCACGCCAGGTTTACGAGTTGATTTATCCATGACTTATTTCCCAAAACCTTTTGATGGCGTGAAGGTGTTCTCGACAATCGGCGCGGCGTCCGCCTGCGGCACATGGCACTGCAGGCAGAAATAGCGGCGCGGCGCCACGTTCGACAGCACTTTGCCGTCGCTGTCCAAAAAGTGCGTTGGGCTGACGCGCGGCGCACCCGTGGTGCGATAGCTTTCAACGCCGTGACACTGCAGGCAACGGTTGCTGGAGGTGGTGACCTGATAGCCGTCCACGCTGTGCGGGATCATCGGCGGCTGGTTAACGTAGTTCAGCGCCATACGCTCCTGCTGCTTTGGCATACGGACCGCCCCTTCCGGCGTCCCTGAAACCTCCGGCGACTGATTAAGATCCACGCCGTTTGCCGCCCATAATGCGCCACTTACGACCAGTGTTAATGCCGTGCCCCATTGAAATAACGCCTTCGTCAGGCCATGACTTTTCATGATTTAGCTCCCGAGCTCCATCGTATTGTTATTTTGAAAACATCTTCCGGGCAGATGTCGATGCAGCGACCACAACTCAGGCAGTCACGGCTCGTCACCCGCGCCGGGCTGTGCTTATCCAGTACCGGCGCGCGCAGAATTTGCGGCTCCGGGCAAACGTGAAAACAATCCATACAGCGGGTGCAGCGCTCACGACCGCCGGTGCTGACTTCAAGCACACCTTTGCTGCCAACGACGCCATAGAGCGCCCCAAGCGGGCAGAGATGACCACACCAGCCGTGTTCAACCAGCAATAAATCGAAGAGAAACAGCGCAACCAGCAGCCAGATTCCGGTTCCAAAGCCGAATATCAGCCCTCGTCCCATCAGCGATACCGGGTTAACCCACTCCCAGAGGAGCGTGCCGGTCAGCGCGCTGCCGGCAAGCAGCATTCCCAGCAGCAGATAGCGCAGCCAACGGGGCAGCGAAGCCGAAGCGTTAAACCCTGTTTTCCGGCGCAGCCAGGCGGCCAGGTCCGTCAAAGGATTCAGCGGGCAAACCCATCCGCAAAAAATCCTTTTGCCCAGCAGCGCGTAGCCAGCCACCACAATGCCTGCTCCAATTAGCGCCAAAGCTGAAGGCAAGTGGCCGCCCAACAGGCTTTGCAGCACCAGCAGAGGATCGCTCAGCGGCACCGTGTCCAGCAGCAGGCTGCCGCTGTAATTGCCATGCAAAACCCACACGCCGAAAAGCGGACCGCAGAGAAAAAAACTTAAAACCAACGCCTGCGAAAAACGGCGCATCAGCAGCCATTTTCGGCTATGCCACCAGCCCTTTTTCGCTGCGGCATCGTGCCCTGCATCCTGCTTATGGTTTGCCATCGGTCGCCTCCAGCCAGCCAAAACGGTAATGCTTGCCTAACTCCCCTTTTGCCAGCGAGCGTGGCAGCACTTTGATTGCCGCCAGGTCCAGCACGCAGGCCTGCTCACACTTGCCGCAGCCGGTGCAGGCATCGCTGTGTACCGTCGGCAAGAAGCGGGCGTGTTTGCCGGTACGCAGGTTGCGCTCCATCTCAAGGGTGATGGCCCGGTCGATAGACGGACAAACGCGATAGCAGACGTCGCAGCGCAGCCCCTGATAGTTCAGGCAGTTTTCATGATCCAGCAGAACCGCCAGCCCCATTCGCGCGTCGTCGATCGAGGCGATATCCGCGTCCAGCGCGCCGCTTGGGCACACTTTGGCGCACGGCACGTCTTCACACATTTCGCAGGGCACGTCCCGCGCGACAAAGTACGGCGTGCCCGCCGCAAGCCCGGAAGCAAGCGTGGCCAGCTTCAGGGTGTCGTAAGGACAGGCCTGCACGCACTGCCCGCAGCGAATGCAGGCGCGTGAAAATGCCTCTTCATCCAGCGCGCCCGGCGGACGCAGCCGCACGCCCTGCGCGCTGGATGTTTGCTGCTGCAACCCCAGAACCACGGCGACGGCCGTCAGCCCTGCCGCCGCCCGCGCAACGTCACGCAAAAAGCGGCGGCGTGCCGGTTGAGTTTTGTCGGCGCGGGACATTGCGCGTTACACCTTCGCCAGCTTCACGGCGCACTTCTTGAAATCCGCCTCTTTGGAAAGCGGATCTGTAGCGTCGAGCGTCAGGTTGTTCACCAGCTGCGCGGCGTCGAAGAACGGCATGTAGACCAGGCCGCGAGGCGGCTTGTTACGGCCGCGGGTTTCGACAATCGAAATCACTTCGCCGCGGCGAGAGATCACTTTCACTTTGTCACCGCGGCGTAGGCCACGCTCCTGCGCATCCAGCGGATGAATAAACGTTACGGCCTCCGGGAAGGCACGATGCAACTCCGGCACGCGGCGCGTCATGCTGCCGGTATGCCAGTGCTCAAGGACTCGCCCGGTAGAGAGCCACAGGTCGTATTCCTGGTCCGGTGCTTCCGCCGCCGGTTCGAACGGCAGCGCGAAGATCACCGCTTTGCCATCCGGCTTGCCGTAGAATTTGTAGCCTTCCCCGACCTTGACGTAAGGATCGTGGCCTTCGCTGTAGCGCCACTGGGTTTCTTTCCCGTCCACCACCGGCCAGCGTAAACCACGTGCTTTGTGGTAGTCGTCAAACGGGGCCAGATCGTGCCCGTGCCCGCGTCCAAAGCTGGCGTACTCTTCAAACAGGCCTTTTTGCAGGTAGAAGCCCAGCTCGCGAGACTCGTCGTTTAGCTGCTCCTCCGCCAGCTCGGTAAGCGGGTACTTGCGTATCGCGTCGCTGGCAAACAGCACGTCGAACAAAGTCTTGCCACGGTACTCAGGTTTCTTCTCGAGAAGGTCGGCAGGCCAGACATCTTCTACCTTGAAGCGTTTTGCGAAGGTCACCAGCTGCCAGAGATCGGACTTCGCCTCGCCCGGCGCGCTTACCTGCTGGCGCCAGAACTGCGTGCGGCGCTCGGCGTTACCGTAGGCGCCCTCTTTTTCCACCCACATGGCGGTCGGTAGGATCAGGTCGGCCGTCAGCGCGCTGATGGTCGGATAAGGATCGGAGACGATGATGAAGTTGCGCGGATCGCGCCAGCCCGGCATACGCTCTTCGTTAATGTTTGGCCCGGCCTGCATGTTGTTGTTGCACATCACCCAGTAAACGTTGAGCTTGCCGTCCTTCAGCGCCCGGTCCTGGGCAATCGCATGCAGCCCGACTTTGGCTGGAATAGTCCCGGCCGGCAGCTGCCACGTTTTTTCGACGATTTCGCGATGCTTTTCGTTGGTGACGACCATATCTGCCGGTAAGCGGTGGGCAAATGTGCCCACCTCACGCGCGGTGCCGCACGCGGACGGCTGCCCGGTCAGAGAGAAAGGCCCGCAGCCCGGCTGGGAGATTTTTCCGGTCAGCAGGTGCAGGTTATACACCAGGTTGTTGGCCCAGACGCCGCGCGTGTGCTGGTTAAAGCCCATCGTCCAGTAGGAAATCACTTTCTTGTTCGGGTCGGCATAAAGCTTCGCCAGCGCTTCAAGCTGATCTTTTGGCACCCCGCTCATCTCAGCGGTTTTCTCCAGCGTGTATTCCGCGACGAACGCCTTGTACTCGTCGAAGCTCATCGGCTCAGAGGCATCAGACCCCGGATTCTTCGCGGCTTTCTCCAGCGGATGCGTTGGACGCAGGCCATAGCCGATATCCGTCACGCCGCGGCGCAGGTTAACGTGCTGTTTAAAGAACGACTCATTGACCGCGTTGTTCTGGATAATGTAGTTGGCGATGTAGTTCAGAATGACCAGGTCGCTTTGCGGCGTGAACACCATGCCGTTATCCGCCAGCTCAAAGCTGCGGTGCTGGAAGGTCGAGAGCACGGCAACATTGACGTTCTCGTCAGAGAGACGGCGGTTAGTGATGCGTGACCACAGGATCGGGTGCATCTCCGCCATGTTGGAGCCCCAGAGCACGAAGGCGTCCGCCTGTTCGATATCGTCGTAGCAGCCCATCGGCTCGTCCATACCGAAGGTGCGCATAAAGCCCACCACCGCGGACGCCATGCAGTGACGCGCGTTCGGGTCGATGTTATTCGAGCGGAAGCCTGCCTTAAACAGTTTCGCGGCAGCATAACCTTCCCAGACCGTCCACTGGCCAGAGCCAAACATGCCGATGCCGTCCGGGCCTTTCTCTTTCAGGCTGGCTTTGAATTTTTCTTCCATCACGTCGAAGGCTTTTTCCCAGCTGACCGGCTGGAATTCACCTTCTTTGTGGTACTGCCCGTCTTTCATGCGCAGCAGCGGCTGGGCCAGGCGGTCTTTTCCGTACATGATTTTTGGCAGGAAGTAGCCTTTAATGCAGTTGAGACCGCGGTTCACCGGCGCTTCCGGGTCCCCCTGACTTGCCACTACGCGGCCATTTTGGGTGCCCACCAACACGCCGCACCCCGTACCGCAAAAGCGGCATGGGGCCTTATCCCATTTGATGGCATCCTGCTTGCCCACCACCGCACGAGCCACGCCCGGTACGCTGAGGCCCGCCGCCGCGGCAGCTGCGGCAACGGCATTCGCTTTCATAAAGCTACGACGACTGAGTTTCATGGTGCTTCCTCACCTTGTTCATTCTGCTGGTGGTAAACCAGCGACACCGCCAGCACGCCAGAGATATTGCGTGCCCGCTCAATTTGTTCGAGCAGCGTGCTGCTCTCGGCTGCCTCAATAACCACCGCAAGCTTGCCGCTGTCGGTATCGTCGACCGCAACCTCGCTGCCCGGCAGGGCATTAATCGCGCTGCGAACGGCAGCAACGTGTTCAGGTTTGGCCTGAACCACCAGGCCGCATACGTGCCAGTCAGTGTGCATCTTGTGGCCTCAGGGTTATGGCTGACGTCGGGCACCCGGCAACGCAGGCGCCGCAGCCGTGACAGGCAGACGAAGAAATCTGTGGACGGGAAACGCCCTCAAGAGTGGGTAAAAAACGAATCGCCCGCGGCTCGCAGGCATCTTCACAGCTGCGGCATTCCACCTGATGCAAGGCAAGGCAGGTTTCGGCCAGCTGTAAGGTCAGTGCCCAGGGTTTGGAGGATTGCGGCGCAAAAAGTTGCTCAGGGCAGGCTTCAGCGCACGCGTAGCAGAACGTGCATTCGCCGCGGCTAAAGTCGATTTCAGGGTAGCCCCCCTGCCCACGACGAAGCACCCGACTTTGACAGACGGAAATGCAGGTATCGCAGCGCGTGCAGTCCAGCAGAAAATGCGTTTCATCGCCGCTCCAGGGAGGACGAATTACAGGGGTAAGGCTGTGCCAGCCACCGGTCAGCAGGCCGCGACGGGTCAGTTTAGCCATTGGGCAGATCCTTGCTCAAAATGCCCGGCTTAGTTACCACCGGGTAAAAAAGTTCTTCTTTTTATCCGCATATTCAGAGCGGTTTTATACCGGGCCTAAGGTATGTGACGAGGGGTTACAAAAGCATCCCCCTAAAGGGGTAAATGCCGTTGTCGGATCAAAGAGGCGGCGGTTTAGACGCCATAAGGTGCGGCAAGCCAAATGTAAGGAGGCCGTTATGATGTGGCAAAGCTAGCGTTAAATGAGGCAGCATTTTTAGCGCCAGGGCGAAAAAGTCGCAGTCAGTCGTTTGCGTACAGGGCAGATTCTGGTAGGTTTCGCCCCACCATATGCTTTCAGGGGTTATTGCGCAGTGACCGTCAAACGCTCGGTATCCACCAGCCTCGCTCGCGCTTTCTTTTCGATTGTCCTGCTGTCGCTGCTCTCAACCGGCATCGCGATGCTGACGCTCGCCAGCAGCCTGAAGGATGCGGAAGCGGTCAATATTGCGGGCTCGCTGCGTATGCAGAGCTACCGCCTTGGCTACGATCTCCAGGGTGACCCCAACGCGATTGCGGCACATCTGCAGCAGTACCAGCAATCGCTGGATTCCCCGACGCTGCAGCAGCTCAACCGCTTTTGGGTGCCTGACGAGGTTAAGACGCGCTATAACTCGCTGCAGGATGCCTGGCAGCAAATGCAAAAGCACATTCAGAACGAAGATATCGACTGGTACCGCTACAACATCGCCGCCTACGTTGAACAAATCGACCTGTTTGTGCTGGCGCTGCAGCATTACGCTGAGCGAAAAATGATGCAGGTTGTCGCGGCTTCGGTGGTGGGTTTTATGGCGATTTTCACCCTCGTGTTCTTCACCTTACGCCGTATTCGCCAGCAGGTGGTCGCGCCGCTGAATACCATGGTCGAAGCCAGTAAAGCCATTGAGCGCGGCGAGTTTACGCTACCGACGCTCGATCGCTCCTTGCCCAACGAGCTGGGTTCGCTGGCGCAGGCTTTTATCCGCATGGCGGACGAGCTGCAAAAACTCTATCGTTCTTTAGAACAGCAGGTTGAGCAAAAAACCCTGCGTCTGCAGGAAGCTAATCGTATGCTCGAGGTGCTTTACAGCTGCTCTCAGGCGCTGAACGTCAGCACCATCAATCGCGATTGCTTCGTGCAGATTTTGAAAATTATTCACCAGCATGAGGCGGTTAGCGCGCTGGAGATGCAGGTCGGGGAAAACTGGTGCCTGACGGAAGGTACTCCAATTCCGGAAGAGAGATGGCATATCCTGCCGCTGGTTCAGCAGGACAGCGCGCTCGGCACGCTACGCTGGCAATCCCACGGCGAGGTCCCCTCTTCTCAGCTAATGAAAAGCGTTGCCACCATGCTGGGACGAGGCGTTTACTTTAACCAGGCGCAGAAACACTACCAGCAGCTGCTGCTGATGGAAGAGCGAGCCACCATTGCCCGGGAGCTGCATGATTCTCTGGCCCAGGTACTCTCTTATCTTCGCATCCAGCTCACGCTGCTAAAGCGCGCGGTGCCGGAAGACAATCAGCCCGCTCAGCGCATTGTCGGGGACTTTTCCCAGGCCTTAAACGACGCTTACCGCCAGCTGCGCGAACTGCTTACCACCTTCCGCCTGACGCTGCAGCAGGCCGATCTTCCGGCCGCGCTGCAGGAACTGCTTGAGCCGCTGCGCGAGCAAACCCAGGCGGAGATAAGCCTGGCATGCAGCATGCCCACTCAGGCGCTGGATGCTTCTCAGCAAATTCATCTGCTGCAAATCATCCGTGAGGCGGTACTCAACGCCATAAAACACGCGGATGCAAGCCACATCGAGGTTGTTTGCCGCTCGGAAACCGGCGGCGAGCATTATGCCTCGGTGTTTGATAACGGGCACGGGATCGAAAGCCTTGAAGAGCCAGAGGGCCATTACGGGCTGAACATTATGCATGAGCGCGCAGGCCGCCTTGGCGGTGAGCTGACAATATCCCGTCCAGCGCGGGGCGGAACGCGGGTGGAGGTACGCTTCACCTCCACACCGCCGGCAGGTGTCGGCGGTCATAACAATAATTAGCTTTATTCAGGAGTAGCAATGTCAGAGAAAACGGTATGCCAGGTCTTAATCGTCGACGATCACCCGCTGATGCGGCGCGGGATCCGCCAGCTTCTTGAGCTGGACAGCACTTTTGCCGTGGTGGGTGAAGCCAGCAGCGGAGCTGAAGCCATCAGTTTAGCTAACCGACTGGCGCCGGATCTGATCCTGCTCGACCTGAATATGAAAGGGCTGAGCGGCCTGGATACGCTGAACGCCCTGCGCCGGGATGGTATCAGCGCCCGCGTGGTGATCCTCACCGTTTCCGACGCGCGCAGCGATATCTTTACGCTGATTGATGCCGGTGCCGATGGCTACCTGCTAAAAGACAGTGACCCGGAGGCTTTACTTCAGGACATTCACCAATGTCTGGCGGGCGGGAAAGCATTTAGCGAGCAGGTACGCGAGTACTTACATAACCGCGGCAGCGAACGGCAAATTAGCGATCCGTTTGCTATCCTCACCGAGCGCGAACTGGATGTTTTATCCGAAGTGGCTCGCGGCCTGTCGAATAAGCAAATTGCCAGCGGCCTGCATATTTCAGAAGAGACGGTAAAAGTGCATATCCGCAATCTGCTGCGCAAGCTGCAGGTCAGGTCGCGCGTCGCCGCCACGGTTCTGTTTCTGGAAAACAGAGGTTAAAACGACCCAATAAAAGGTACGGTTACAAATCCTGCCAATTACCAAGCTTATTTACACTATCTCCTAAATTTCTCCACGTTTGACTACGCGGTTAAAGCTACAGTGGTGCGGTTATTGATAACAATTAGAAGCTTTTAAGGGGTCCTGACCGCATGGCGAATTTTTTCATTTCTCGCCCCATTTTTGCCTGGGTGCTGGCAATTTTGCTTTGCCTGACCGGGGCATTGGCTATTTTTTCGCTGCCCGTTGAGCAATATCCCGACCTCGCGCCGCCAAATGTGAGGATCACCGCGAACTATCCTGGCGCCTCCGCCCAAACCCTGGAGAACACGGTTACCCAGGTCATAGAACAAAGCATGACCGGCCTGGACAATATGATGTACATGTCCTCCCAGAGCAGCAGCGCCGGTCAGGCCACCATCACCCTGAGCTTTAAGGCCGGGACCGACCCGGACTCTGCGGTCCAGCAGGTGCAAAACCAGCTGCAGTCAGCGGTGCGTAAACTGCCGCAGGATGTGCAGACTCAGGGCGTTACGGTGAATAAAACCGGTGATACCAACATCCTGATGGTGGCGTTTGTGTCCACCGACGGCAGCATGGATAAGCAGGACATTGCCGACTACGTCGCCAGTAACGTGCAGGACCCGATGAGCCGCGTGAACGGCGTCGGCAGCGTGGATGCCTACGGCTCGCAGTATTCCATGCGCATCTGGCTGGATCCGAACAAGCTCACTAACTACCAGATGACGACCCAGGACGTGGTCACCGCCATCAAATCCCAGAATGCGCAAATTGCCGTTGGCCAGCTCGGTGGTACTCCGGCGCTGGATAAGCAGGCGCTGAACGCCACCATCAACGCCCAGTCGCTGCTGCAAACGCCGCAGCAGTTCAAAGACATCACCCTGAGGGTGAATCAGGACGGGTCGCTGGTCACGCTGGGGGATGTCGCCGACGTCGAGATGGGGGCGGAAAAATACGATTTCCTGAGCACCTATAACGGCCAGGCCGCTTCCGGGCTGGGCATTAAGCTGGCCTCGGGCGCCAACGAGATGGAAACCGACAAGCTGGCTCGCGCCAAAATTGAAGAGCTTTCGCAGTTTTTCCCGCACGGACTTGAGGCGAAAATCGCCTACGAAACCTCACCGTTCGTAAAAGCCTCGATCACCGACGTGGTGAAAACGCTGCTGGAAGCGATTCTGCTGGTGTTCCTGGTCATGTACCTGTTCCTGCAAAACTTCCGCGCCACGCTGATCCCGACCATTGCGGTGCCGGTTGTTCTGCTCGGTACCTTCGCCGTGCTGTATGTCTTCGGCTACAGCATTAACACGCTGACGATGTTCGCCACCGTGCTGGCCATCGGCCTGCTGGTGGATGACGCCATCGTGGTGGTAGAAAACGTCGAGCGTATTATGAGCGAGGAAGGCCTCTCCCCCCGGGAGGCAACCCGCAAATCGATGGGCCAAATCCAGGGCGCGCTGGTCGGCATCGCCATGGTGCTGTCCGCCGTGTTTGTGCCGATGGCCTTCTTTGGCGGCACCACCGGGGCGATTTATCGCCAGTTCTCGGTCACCATTGTTGCCGCAATGGTGCTGTCGGTGCTGGTGGCGATGATCCTCACGCCGGCCCTGTGCGCCACAATCCTCAAACCGCTGCATAAAGGTGAGCACCACGGCCAGAAAGGCTTCTTTGGCTGGTTTAACCGTACCTTTAACCGCAGCGCCGAACGCTACGAGAATGGCGTGGCCAGAATTCTCGCCCGCAGCGTGCGCTGGATGTTGATTTATGCCCTGCTGCTCGGCGGCATGGTGTTCCTGTTCCTCAAGCTGCCGACCTCGTTCCTGCCGCAGGAAGACCGGGGTGTGTTTACGACCTCTGTACAGCTCCCAAGCGGCGCAACGCAACAGCAGACCACAAAAGTGGTGCAGCAGGTTGAGCACTATTACCTGACCAAAGAGAAAGATAACGTTGTTTCGGTGTTCTCCACCATCGGTGCTGGCCCCGGCGGGAACGGGCAAAACGTCGCCCGGATGTTTATCCGCCTGAAGGACTGGGACGAGCGCAGCGCGGACGGCAGCTCGTTTGCGATTATTGAACGGGCGACCAAAGCCTTTAATAAGATTAAGGAAGCACGAGTCATTGCCAGCAGCCCGCCAGCGATTAACGGCCTGGGCAACGCGGCAGGCTTTGATATGGAGCTGCAGGATCACGCCGGTGCCGGGCACGACGCGTTAATGCAGGCGCGTGACCAGCTGCTGGAAATGGCCAGTAGCGACCCACAGCTCACCCGCGTGCGCCACAACGGTCTGGACGACAGCCCGCAGCTGCAAATCGATATCGACCAGCGTAAAGCCCAGGCGCTCGGCGTCTCTATTGACGATATCAACAACACCCTGCAAACCGCCTGGGGCTCAAGCTATGTGAATGACTTTATGGATCGCGGGCGCGTGAAAAAGGTATATGTCCAGGCTTCGGCCAAATACCGCATGCTGCCGGACGACATCAACAGCTGGTATGTGCGCAATAAAACCGGCGGTATGGTGCCTTTCTCCGCCTTTGCGACCTCCCGCTGGGAAACCGGCTCGCCTCGCCTTGAGCGCTACAACGGCTATTCCGCGCTGGAAATTGTGGGTGAAGCCGCGCCGGGCTTAAGTACCGGCACCGCCATGGACATCATGGAACAGCTGGTCAGCAAACTGCCAAACGGCTTTGGCCTCGAGTGGACGGGCATGTCTTATCAGGAACGCCTGTCCGGCGCGCAGGCCCCTGCCCTGTATGCCATCTCACTACTGGTGGTGTTCCTGTGCCTTGCGGCGCTGTATGAGAGCTGGTCGGTGCCGTTCTCCGTCATGCTCGTCGTACCGCTTGGGGTGATAGGCGCGCTGCTCGCCACCTGGATGCGCGGCCTGGAGAACGACGTTTATTTCCAGGTCGGGCTACTGACGGTGATCGGGCTTTCGGCGAAGAACGCCATTCTGATCGTCGAATTTGCCAATGACCTGAACGCCAAAGGTCAGGACCTCGTCGCCGCCACGCTTGAAGCCTGCCGCCAGCGCCTGCGCCCTATTTTGATGACTTCGCTGGCGTTTATTTTCGGCGTGCTGCCGATGGCGACCAGCACCGGGGCGGGCTCCGGCAGCCAGCATGCGGTAGGCACGGGCGTCATGGGCGGGATGATCTCCGCTACCGTGCTGGCCATCTTCTTTGTGCCACTGTTCTTTGTGCTGGTGCGCAGACGCTTCCCGCTGAAAGAGCATCACGACTAAGCGCCGTAGATCTTCGGCCACAAAAAGGCGACCTCTAAAGGGTCGCCTTTTTACTGATGTTCGCTGAGTATTCAGTAGCAGAATATCGCGCCGTTGCTTTTTATGCCGGAACGCTTATTTGCGCAACATATCTTCGATGAAGTCTTTCCACTGCCCTAATTCGTGCTCAATCATAACCGCCTCTCTTGATGTTGGCGCAATTATACGCGGATATATTCTGCGGTTGAACCCTTTTTGAGCGGCGAAGTCTTGAGCGTCTTCACAAATATATTGTTAGCAGAATAATGATTTAGCCTGAAATCGCGGCTCGATAATTCCCCTCACCTGCGGCAAAATGGTTGCCCTCTGAAAAATTAAAACAGGACCGACCGCCACCATGATCACCATGTACGGCATTAAAAACTGCGACACCATCAAAAAGGCGCGCCGCTTTCTGGAAGCTCAGGGGGTGGATTACCAGTTTCACGACTACCGCGTTGACGGGCTGGACGCCGGGCTGCTGAACGGGTTCATCGCGGAACTCGGCTGGGAAGCGCTGCTTAATACGCGCGGGACCACCTGGCGCAAGCTGGATGAAGCTCATCGCGCATCCATCACAGACGCACAAAGCGCGGCAGCGCTGATGCTGGAGATGCCGGCAATCATCAAACGCCCATTGCTCTGCGCGCCCGGTCAGCCTATGCTGCTGGGTTTCAACGAAACTCACTATCAGCAGTTTATCAACGAGGTATAGTCTTATGTCCTGCCCGGTTATTGAGCTGACGCAACAGCTTATTCGTCGTCCTTCCCTGAGCCCGGATGATGCCGGTTGCCAGGCGCTGCTGATTGAACGCCTGCGCGCGATTGGTTTTACCGTTGAACACATGGATTTTGGCGATACCCAGAACTTCTGGGCCTGGCGTGGACAGGGCGAAACGCTGGCGTTTGCCGGGCATACCGACGTGGTCCCGTCAGGCGACGCCGACCGCTGGATCAACCCGCCGTTTGAACCGACTATTCGCGACGGGATGCTGTTTGGGCGCGGTGCCGCTGACATGAAAGGTTCGCTGGCGGCGATGGTCGTTGCAGCTGAACGTTTCGTCGCCCAGCATCCAAACCATAAAGGCCGCCTGGCGTTCCTGATCACCTCCGATGAAGAGGCCAGCGCGACAAACGGCACGGTTAAGGTCGTTGAGGCGCTGATGGCGCGTCGCGAACGCCTGGACTACTGCCTCGTAGGTGAGCCGTCCAGTACTGAAATCGTCGGCGACGTGGTGAAAAATGGCCGTCGTGGCTCTCTGACCTGCAACCTGACCATTCACGGCGTGCAGGGCCACGTTGCCTACCCGCATCTGGCGGATAACCCGGTGCATCGCGCAGCCCCAATGCTCGCAGAGCTGACGGGCATTGAGTGGGACAAAGGCAACGAGTTCTTCCCGGCCACCAGCATGCAGATAGCTAACGTCCAGGCGGGTACCGGCAGCAACAACGTTATCCCAGGCGACATGTTCGTCCAGTTTAACTTCCGCTTTAGCACCGAGCTGACCGATGAAGACATCAAGCAGCGCGTGATTGCCCTGCTGGATAAGTATGAGCTGCGCTATACCGTCGAGTGGTGGCTTTCCGGCCAGCCGTTCCTGACGTCACGCGGTAAGCTGGTGGATGCGGTAGTGAATGCCGTTGAGCACTATAATGAGATTAAACCGCAGCTGTTAACCACGGGCGGTACATCTGACGGGCGCTTTATCGCGCGTATGGGGGCTCAGGTTGTAGAGCTCGGCCCGGTGAATGCCACCATTCATAAAATCAATGAATGCGTAAACGCCGCCGACCTGCAGCTGCTGGCCCGGATGTATCAGCGCATTATGGAACAGCTTGTCGCCTGACGGGCAGTCAACTGAACGAGGTATCAGCATGGAATGGCTATCGCATTACTGGTGGATTATCGTCCTGGTGTTATTGCTGGGGATGTTTATTAACGTCATTAAAGACCTGAGCCGGATAGATCCGAAGAAGTACATGGCAGACAAACCCGAGCTTCCGCCGCATCGTGATTTTAACGATAAGTGGGACGACGAGGACAACTGGCCTAAGAAGAAATAGCCACACACCTCACTCCGGGTGATTCCGGAGTGAGGGTTAAAGATTTACAGCAGCTCAATCAGATCATCATCTTTCGGTGCTCCGCCGCCGCTCAAAGCCTCATCAAAATAGTGCTTCGGCACGGTGTAGCGTAGGTGATCCAGCGCCGCCTTCATGCTGCGGTCGTCGATCGCATGCCCCAAAGAGTCAATCAGATCCAGCGTGACGTCCCCACCCAGGCTCAGTAATTTCTCGGCGGCATCCACCGAATGCGTCGCGTGGATCACTTTATCGTTATCGCCGTGAATCAGGTGAATAGTGCTGCTGGTAGACGCCTGCTGCGGAAGCTCCGCATAACGCCCGCTAAAGGCGATAATGCGCGCTGCAAGGCCCGGCTGCGCTTTAATGCTCTCCAGCGCCATGATAGCCCCCTGCGAAAAGCCGATCAGCGCCGTGGCCGCTGGCGACACGCCGCTTTGCTGCTGCCAGTAGCGCACGGTTTCAATAAAAACGGGCATCACGGCATCCACCCGCTGCTGGCGGTTTTCCTCCGTCACGCCCGCCACGGAGAACCATTCCCGGCCAGCGCCGCTTTGGCCCGGGCCGCCAATACTGACCACCAGCGCGTCCGGAAACTCAGGAGCAAACCAGCTGCCGATTTCGCCCATCGCTTTCGCCGTGTCGCCCACGCCGTGGAACAGCAGTATCAGCTGGCTTGCAGGCGTAACGGGGCTTTGGACAACAAAATGGTCATGTTTCATGGTTTTCTCCTAGTTGATGGAGACAACTATACGCCGCTGCCGGGTGATGACCATGCCGTTTCATTGAACAAGTTAGTGGAATTTTTGCAATTGCAAAATGCCGTTTCGCAGCGCCTCTGTCCTTGCCTGATCCAGGTTTTCCAGCGCGCTTCGAGCTTCCTCACGCATCAGCGCAAGCAACGCTTTTTTGCCTGTAAGCCCCAGCCGCTGGCTGAGTACATCGCTGCTTTCAGGCCGCTCAAGGCGACCTCGCAGGGCGTGAAGCGGTAAAGGGCTCGCCAGCAGAAGACGATTCAACGCCCCCATGCAGGCTTCCAGCGGACGATGCGCGAAAGCAAAGCCGGACAGCTCTTCCCAGTCTGCTGCCAACAATTCTGTTGGGCTATCCGTGGTCAGAGGCAAAGACAATTCCAGCCAGATTTTTTGCCATGGCCAGTCTCGCTGTAGCCGCTGCCGCTCATTGCCTGCCAGCGCATGACCTTCCGGCGTGAGCGGCAATAGCGCCATTGCGCTGTAGCAGCCGCTGCTGGCTTCTTTATGGCTGCCAATACGCACCAGCTCAAACCCGCAGCGCTGCCAGAAGCGCCATAGCTCATCGGTGTAGCCGAAGCTGACCGAGAGATAGTCATATCGGGCCTTCGCGGCCTGGCGCGCAAGCTGAATCATGCTGGCGCCGATATGTTCGCGCTGGCGCTGCGGATGGACGGCAATGCGGCTGATGCGCAGCCCACGCAAAGTAGCGGCAAGCGGGCTCCCGCCATGCGCCGCCAGCGATTGCGCCACCAGATTGCCTTTGGGGCGACGGAATCCGGCCCACACGTTCCGGCTCAGGTTTTCATCCAGCCCGCCCTCTTCAACCATCCACAACGCGCCTGCGCACAGCTCGCCCATATTAGCAGCGATAAAATGCTGGCCGGGAGCATCAAGCATGCGCCTCCAGTCGAGCGGCGAGGTGCGGTAATGTGCGCCGGAGAGCAGCCGGTACATCTGCTGCTGCTGTTCCGGTTTTTGCGACCAGTCAGCTTGCTCTACGACCTGTAATACCGGATCGCCCTGCGGGAAGCGCTCAAGATCCGGCTCATCGAACAGCATGATCCGGTCAACGACATGTTCCAGCGGATCGTTTTGCGCCCAGCGGATCGGCGTATCAAGCGTGAAGCGCCTGAGTGACGGCAGCGTTGCGCAAAATTTCAGTAAAAAACCGCGCCCCGTTCCCTCGTACCCTTGCACGGTCGTGGTCAGCAAAACGCGCGGGAAGCGTTCGATCAACTGGCGTAATAGCGGAGCTGGAATCGCAGCCGCCTCATCAACAACCAGCCAGTCATACGCCGGCAGATCGTGTTCGGCAGCCAGCACGTCCGGAGCCATAAACTGGAAAGATCCTCCCGCATAGCGAGCCAAAACGTCGGTGGCGGCCTTTGCCGGAGCGGTGACCAGAGAATCGCCTGGGCTGCGGCCAACTAACATACCGGCCAGAGCAGACTTGCCCCGCCCTCTGGCCGCCGTCACCACCGCCACGCCGCGCTCCATCTCAGACAAATTATCGAGAATGGCTGCCTGCTCCTGCTCAGGCGCGCCGCTCGCGGGCTGCCAGTCAGGACGAAAAGCAAAACGATTCAGGGTAAACGGCTCATGCTGCTGCCACAGCACGGACTCTGAATCCTGCCGTATGCAGCGCTGCAGATGGGAAACAAAATGAGGCACAGGGATCGCCCGGGGAGTATCGCTCCAGCGGCAGGAATCTTCATCGGGAAGCGAAGGCCAAAGCGGCCAGTCTGGCGTCAGCAACAGCAGCCAGCTGCCCGCTTTAAGCATGCCGGAAAGCGCCGCGAGCGCGGCGGCATCCAGCCCGAGCCTGGCATCGAATACGGCATGCTGAAACTCACGTCCCAGCATGCTCCGCACCGCCGAGGGTACACAGTGAAAAGGCAGCTCAGGCGAAGGGCCAACCCACAGCCAGTCTCCGGGTAAAGAAGCCGACAGCGTGGCAACCTGCTGGCTGCTCCATTCACTTTCGCCGGCCAGCACCATCAGCCGACGAATGCCCGTTTGCTGCATTTGCGTCGTCGCCAGCTGCAGCTGCTCTATCGTCCCTGCGGTCATTGATTAACGGAGCGCATTGCCGAAGGTGTTGCACTGAGACGGATCGCCGCTGTCAAAACCACGTTTGAACCAGGTGTAGCGCTGCTCTGAAGTGCCGTGGGTAAAGCTGTCCGGCACCACGCGCCCCTGGCTTTGCTGCTGCAGGCGATCGTCCCCGATCGCTTCGGCAGCGTTGAGCGCCTCTTTCAGATCGCCCGAGTCGAGCACCTGCTGTTTCTGCATGCTGTTACCCCAGACGCCGGCGAAGCAGTCGGCCTGAAGCTCCATTTTCACCGACAGGCGATTGCCTTCGGCCTGAGACGCATTCTGCTGGAGCTGGCGCACTTTCGGCTCAATGCCCAGCAGCTTCTGCACGTGGTGACCCACTTCGTGAGCAATCACGTAGCCCTGGGCAAAGTCGCCGCCTGCACCTAGCTTATTGCGCATATCGTCGTAGAAAGAGAGGTCGATATAGACGGTACTGTCCGCCGGGCAGTAGAACGGCCCCATCACGGACTGGCCGGTACCACAGCCGGTACGCGTTGCCCCGCGATACATCACCAGCTTAGGTTGCTGGTAGGTGCGGCCCATTTTCTGGAAAATTTCACCCCAGGTATCTTCGGTTGTCGCCAGAATTACCGAGGTAAACTTAGCGGCCTCGTCGTCTTTCGGACTGATGGTACGCTGCTGGGAAGATTGCTGGGAGACTTGCGGCTCGCCGGACAGGAAGGAAGTAAGATCGACGCCGTAATAGCTTGCCACAATAACCACGACAAGCAGTACCAGGCCACCTTTACCCCGAGGTATGCGGAATCCGCCGCCGCCCATGCTCATGCCGGGGCCGGAGGCGTCATTGCGCCTGTCCTCTACGTTGTCGCTTTCGCGACGTCCTTGCCAACGCATACGTTCACCCTCATTCACAATCACAACAGATAATGGATAGATCGTAGGTGGTTACCGGCAGGATTACCATAAGAACAGACAGCGAAAAAACAGGGTGCGCAAAAACGCACCCCATTGCGCAACGTAAACGATTGCGTGGTTAGTCTAATTTTACGCCGAGACGGTGAGCAACTTCCTCATACGCTTCAATCAGGCCACCCAGGCTCTGGCGGAAACGGTCTTTGTCCATCTTATCAAGCGTTTGTTTGTCCCACAGGCGGCTGCCGTCGGGTGAAAACTCATCGCCCAGCACCACTTCGCCCTTAAACAGGCCAAACTCCAGCTTGAAGTCAACGAGGATCAGGCCAGCGTCGTCAAACAGCTTGCTCAGCACGTCGTTCGCTTTGTAGCTCAGCTCGCGCATGCGGGCCAGATTCTCTTTGCTCACCCAGCCAAAGGTTTCGCAGTAAGATTCATTGACCATCGGGTCGTGCATGGCGTCGTTTTTCAGGAACAGATCGAACAGCGGTGGGTTCAGCTCAATACCTTCTTCAATACCAAGGCGCTTCACCAGTGAACCCGCAGCGCGGTTACGAATCACGCATTCTACCGGCACCATGTCGAGCTTCTTCACCAGCACTTCGTTATCAGAAAGCAGCGCTTCCATCTGGGTCGGGATACCCGCGTCTTCCAGTTTGGCCATAATGAAATGGTTAAACTTGTTGTTTACCATGCCTTTACGGTCGAACTGCTCGATGCGTGCACCGTCACCTGCTGACGTATCGTTACGGAATTCGAGCACCAACAGATCCGGGTTTTCCGTACTGTAAACGGTCTTCGCTTTGCCGCGATACAACTCAGCTTGCTTTTGCATCTTTCTTACTCCAGGTATAGCGATCGCTTGCGCAATCGGAGGAATTTACCCGTCATACTTCAAGCTACATGTGCGTTGGTTGCGCCTGCTCGCTCCGGTCACATAGTGAGCTATGCTCCCGGAGATTCCCAGGCTTACCGCCTTCCTGCCGCTCGAATTATTTAGGGTATCTACATAGGCTTAAATAACAAGGGCCGGAATTAACCGGCCCCTGAGTATTACTTGCTGAATGCTGCCTGGAATACAGCGACCAGCGCATCATTCTGGGACTGCGTCAGCGGATGCCCTTTCGGGTCGATGAACTGCAGGCTACTGCGGTTATCGAGGTCGCCAACCTGCAGCTTATAGTCGCCGCTCACGAGGCCTGGGTCTTTCGCACCCAGTTCGGTCCACGCACTGTCGGAAAGCGGCTTGTAGGTCACCGCGAGATTCCCCTGAGAACGGGTACTGTCGGTTACCTTCATACCTACTTTTTCAAGCGCCGCCGGCAGGCGGGTCCAGACGACGTTAAATGGAGCTCGTACCACCAGCATCGGCAGGCCGGTATCATCCGCTGCGCTCTGCACGTCAAGCTGCGAGGCGCTACGGTTGTCCTGCGAGTTCTGGCGAGCAGTATCTGACTTGTCGAGGCCTGAGCTGATGACGTTCAGCATCTGTGCGCTGTAGCGCTGCATTGAAGAGGCATCCGCTACCGGTTTGCCGCCCTGCTCAAGGTTAAGCAGTTTGACCACAACGGACTGCTGGTAACCCTGCGGCTGTACGCTAACCTGATAACGCCCGCGGTACTGCACGTCTTCGTCAGCGCGGTTCCACTGTACCCAGTCGGTTGTCAGGGTTTGGCCGGCATCGTCGCGTTTCGCAATCGCGTAGTTCTGGGATTGCAGAATGTTCACCACCTGAGACCACAGCCCGCTAGCCCTCGTTGCTTCAACCTGCAGCGTGGCGGTATCGCCGGTAAACTGGGTGCGCGCGCCGTTAACCAGAGCCAGAGCCTGCGCCGGTGGGCGAATATCCAACTGCTTGCCTACAGCACCACTGCCGTTAGTGACCGGAATGTTGTAGTCGCCATTCTGTACCGGCAGGATCATCCCCGCCGGAGAGTGGATTTCCGCAAGTGGAGTCGCATCCAGGTAGGACTCATCGCCGCTAACCTGACGCTTATAACGCTGATCGGAACTGCACGCCGCTAATAGCATGGCGAGCGAAACAACAGCAACTTTTGCCACCGTCGACTTCTGTACTGAGTAAGCCATCAAATCTCCCTAAGCTTTACAGCAAACCGGCATGCTTAAGCGCGCTAACAATCACCGGCCGACTGGCGTCAGTCAGCGGCGTCATCGGCAGGCGTAAGGTATCGGTTGCCACAAGACCCAACTCCCTGGCGGCCCATTTCACCGGAATAGGGTTGGGTTCTACAAATAATTTACAGTGCAGCGGCATCAGACGCTGATTAATTTCGCGAGCCTGTGCAAATTGCCCTGAGGTGGCCAGTTTACACATTTCCGCCATCTCACGCGCGGCTACGTTTGCGGTCACGGAAATTACGCCGTGGCCACCAAGCTGAATGAAGTCCAGCGCGCTGGCGTCATCGCCGCTCACCAGGATGAAGTCATCTTCAACCAGCTCTTTGATCTGGTTTACGCGGCTTAAGTTCCCGGTGGCTTCTTTGATACCGATAATATTTTTGATTTTCGCCAGGCGGCCAACGGTTTCCGGCAGCATGTCGCAGCCGGTACGAGACGGCACGTTATACAGCATCTGTGGCAGATGGGTGCTTTCAGCAATCGCTTTAAAGTGCTGGAACAGCCCTTCCTGGGTAGGACGGTTGTAATACGGGGTGACCGTCAGGCAGCCTACAATGCCGCTGTCCTGCAGGTGATGCGTCAGGGAAATCGCTTCGGAAGTGGCGTTAGCACCAGTACCGGCAATAATCGGGATACGCCCGTCAGCCAGTTCAACGGTAAGCTTCACTACGTCGACGTGTTCGTCGTGGCTTAAGGTAGCCGATTCGCCGGTAGTCCCTACCGAGACAATCGCCGATGTTCCGCTGGCGACATGGTAATCAATCAGTTTTTTCAGGCTGGACCGGCAGACATTACCTTTCTCATCCATCGGCGTAATTATCGCGACAACACTTCCCGTAAACATTAGCCACCCTCTGTGCAAACATGTTCCCCAATGTTACGTTTGGTGCCATAGCAAAAGCAAGCTGCCAGAAGGCGCTAAGCGGTTGGCAGCTTACTTTTTTTATGCTTTCCTAATGTGAATCTCACAGATTGACAGGAAGAACGCGCTTGACACCCTCATCACACCATTATTTGGTTATCACAGCCCTGGGCGCGGACCGTCCTGGTATCGTCAATACCATCACCCGCCACGTGAGCAGCTGCGGCTGTAACATCGAAGACAGTCGTCTTGCCATGCTGGGTGAAGAGTTCACCTTTATCATGCTGCTTTCCGGCACCTGGAACGCGATAACCCTGATCGAATCAACCCTGCCGCTAAAGGGCGCGGAACTCGATCTGTTAATTGTGATGAAACGCACAACCGCCCAGGAAAGACCGGCGACCCCGGCCACGGTTTGGGTGCAGGTTGAAGTGGCCGACTCGCCGCACCTGATTGAGCGATTTACCCATCTGTTTGATACCCATCAGATGAACATTGCCGAACTGGTTTCCCGCACTCAGCCTGCGGAAAACGGCGTGGGGCCGCGCCTGTATATTCAGATAACTGCCCACAGTCCCGGCTCCCAGGATGCGACAATTATCGAGCAAGCGTTTAAAGCCCTATGTACAGAACTGAATGCAGAAGGCACTATTAACGTGGTTAACCCACAGCAAGATGATTAAAGACGGAGAGTAGTGATGAGCCCACTGAAAGCCGGTGATATTGCACCGAAATTTAGCTTGCCCGATCAGGACGGCGAACAAGTAAATTTAACCGACTTCCAGGGACAGCGAGTTCTGGTTTATTTCTATCCAAAAGCAATGACACCAGGCTGCACCGTGCAGGCATGTGGTTTGCGCGACAACATGGATGAGTTGAAAAAGCGTGGCGTGGAAGTGCTGGGCATCAGCACCGACAAGCCGGAAAAGCTGTCCCGTTTTGCCGAGAAAGAACTGCTTAACTTCACCCTGCTTTCTGATGAAGACCATCAGGTCTGCGAACAGTTTGGCGTGTGGGGCGAGAAAACGTTCATGGGCAAAACCTATGACGGCATTCACCGTATCAGCTTCCTGCTGGACGGCGACGGTAAAGTGGAAAAGGTGTTTGATGATTTCAAAACCAGCAACCACCACGATATCGTTGTGAACTGGCTTACAGAAAACGCCTAAGAACACACAAAAAAGCCGACGTCTCAGTCGGCTTTTTTATTCCTGTTATTCCCGGGTGACCGCGTCATCCGCCAGCGAAGCATCCGGCCAGGCATGAACAACGGCTTTAATCAGCGTTGCCAGCGGGATAGCGAAGAACACGCCCCAGAATCCCCACAGCCCGCCGAAAATCACCACCGACAGAATAATGACCAGCGGGTGAAGATTTACCGCCTCCGAGAACAGCACCGGCACCAGCAGGTTGCCGTCGAGCGCCTGAATAATCAGGTAAACCCCAAACAGCGTCCAAAACTCGGTGCCCAGGCCAAACTGGAACAGCGCCACACAAATCACCGGAATGGTGACCACAAACGCGCCGATGTACGGAATAAGCACCGAGAAACCCACCAGCACCGCCAGCAGCAGGGAATAGTTCAGCCCGAAGACAACAAAGCCGATATACGTCGCCACGCCAACAACGATCATTTCCAGCACTTTGCCGCGAATATAGTTGGTGATTTGCTGGTTCATCTCCACCCAGACCTGCCCCGCCAGGCCACGGTTGCGCGGCAGAACGCGGCGCACGGCGTTCAGCATCTGCTCTTTATCCTTCACCAGGAAGAACACCATCAGCGGAACCAGAATCAGATAGATAGCCAGCGTCAGCAGCCCAACCAGCGACGCCAGCGAGAATTTCACCACCTGGTCGCCCATGCCTGACAGCCGCCCGCGCACGTTTTCGGCCATGGCGTCAATAATGCCCGCGTCCACCAGCGCCGGGTAGCGCTTCGGCAGCGTCGCGGCAAAGTCAGAAAGCTTGTTGAGCATTCCCGGCATATCGCGAATCAGGTTAATGCCCTGCTGCCAGGCCACGGGCGCCACAAACAGCACCATCAGCAGCAAAATGCCGACAAACAGCACCAGCACGATAGTCGTCGCCCACGTTCGGGAACAGCCGACGCGCTCCAGGCGCGCCGTCGGCCACTCAAGCAAATAGGCCAGAACAATAGCCACCAGCAGCGGTGCCAGCAGGCCATGAAGGAAGAACAGAATGCAAAAGCCCGCCACCAGAATAACCAGCAGCGCAATCGCCTCCGGATCGCTGAAACGACGGCGATACCACTGCAACAACATGTCGAGCATACATCCCTTCCGTGAAGTTTTTTTTGATGGCGAATTGTATCGAAATGTCACCGTAAAGACTTTGCTTTTTACGGCGGATTACAAAGGGATAATCAACCAAATAAAATCTTCGCAGCTTCAACGCCCTACAGTACACTTCTTTAAGCGAACAAACTTGTACTCATCGTGTCAAAATCTGACAACGACTAAACGGGACAGTAGTTATGGTTAGGCAGTTGAAAAAGACCCTGATTGCAACACTTACGGCCGCACTGCTGGCGGGAAGCGCACTCCCCGTCAGCGCGGATGTGACTGACCAGCTTCCCGACATGGGGACATCCGCAGGCAGCACGCTGTCTATTGGTCAGGAGATGCAGATGGGCGATTTTTACGTCCGTCAGCTGCGCGGCAGCGCACCGCTGATTAACGATCCATTACTCACTCAGTACATTAACTCGCTGGGTATGCGCCTGGTCAGCCACGCCAACTCGGTGAAAACGCCTTTCCACTTCTTCTTAATCAACAACGACGAAATTAACGCCTTCGCCTTCTTTGGCGGCAACGTGGTGTTACATTCGGCGCTGTTCCGCTATGCCGATACCGAAAGCCAGCTGGCTTCAGTTATGGCGCACGAAATTTCCCACGTGACCCAGCGCCACCTGGCGCGAGCAATGGAAGACCAAAAGAAAAATGCGCCGCTGACCTGGGTGGGCGCCCTGGGCTCAATTCTGCTGGCGATGGCCAGCCCACAGGTCGGGATGGCCGCGCTTTCCGGCACGTTAGCCGGGACTCAGCAGGGTATGATCAGCTTTACCCAACAGAACGAGCAGGAGGCAGACCGCATTGGCATTCAGGTGCTGCAGCGTTCAGGCTTTGATCCGCAGGCGATGCCGGGTTTCCTCGAAAAACTGCTCGATCAGGCGCGCTATTCTTCGCGCCCGCCGGAAATTCTGCTGACTCACCCGCTGCCGGAAAGCCGTCTGGCGGATGCCCGTAACCGCGCAAACCAGATGCGCCCGGTGGTGGTACAGTCCTCAGAAAATTTCTATATGGCGAAGGTGCGTACCCTGGGAATGTATAACTCAGGCCGTAATCAGCTAACGCCGGACCTGCTGGACGCCTGGTCAAAAGGCAACGTGCGCGAGCAAAGCGCGGCGCAATACGGGCGAGCGCTGCAGGCTTTACAGGCGGATAAATATGACGAAGCAAGAAAAGCGCTTCAGCCGCTGCTTAACGCCCAGCCGGCAAACCCCTGGTATCTCGACCTGGCGACAGATATCGACCTCGGCCAGCACAAGGCAAACGACGCTATCAACCGGCTGAAAAACGCCCCGGATCTGAAGAACAACCCGGTGCTGCAGCTGAACCTCGCCAACGCTTATCTTGAAGGCGGGCAGCCCGCCGAAACGGCAACGCTGCTTAACCGCTACACCTTCGCCCATCCAGACGATACCAACGGCTGGGATCTGCTGGCTCAGGCGCAGGGCAAACTAGGCAACCGCGATCAGGAGCTGGCCGCTCGCGCCGAAGTCATGGCGCTAAACGGCCGTCTGGATCAGGCCATTTCGCTGCTCGGCAGCGCCAGCTCGCAGGTGAAGCTCGGCAGCCTGCAGCAGGCCAGGTACGACGCCCGTATCGATCAGCTGCGCCAGCTACAGCAGCGCTTTAAACCTTATATGAAGATGTAACAGGAGTCCGTATGTCCACGAAGGTCGAAATTTACCACAACCCACGCTGCTCCAAGAGCCGCGAAACGCTGAACCTGCTAAAGGAGAACGGCGTCGAGCCGGAGGTGGTGCTTTATCTGGAAACCCCACCGGACGCGGCGACCATCCAGTCGCTGCTGAAGAAGCTGGGCTTCACCAGCGCGCGTGAACTGATGCGCCGCAAGGAAGACCTGTACAAAGAGCTAAAGCTGGATGACGCCAGCCTCAGCGAGGGAGCGCTTATTAACGCCATGGTTGAGCACCCGAAACTCATCGAGCGCCCTATCGTTCTCGCCAACGGGAAAGCCCGTATTGGCCGCCCGCCTGAGCAGGTGCTCGAGATCCTCTAACCTGCCCCGCCCGTTCCCTTCCGGGAGCGGGTTAGCCGCTCACCGGCACAATTTTCAGCTCAGCTAATCCCACGCCAAGCTTACGCGGATCGTGCCCCAGAATATTGCCCTCGTTGGACAGCTGCGGCTTCGGTGGCTCAATGGTCAGCACCCTGTTGCCTTCAGGGTTATCAAAGCGCAGC
The DNA here is from genome assembly GCF_036500665.1 of Cedecea sp. Classification (NCBI taxonomy): domain Bacteria; kingdom Pseudomonadati; phylum Pseudomonadota; class Gammaproteobacteria; order Enterobacterales; family Enterobacteriaceae; genus Cedecea; species Cedecea sp. The sequence continues at coordinate 111,283 of NZ_DASYBS010000083.1, read as the reverse complement.
GTGACGGTAGAGAGCTGGTCGCCAAAGGTGATGGTCTGCTCTTCATCACCGACCTTCACCGAAACCGGCTCGCCGACGTTCGGGCCAAAGGCTTTCGCCACCAGCACCAGATCGAACGTTGTCGGCAGCGGATCCTGATACTCAATCGTTACCAAAGGTGCCATGTTGGCGTTTGACCAGCGGCCCCAGGCTTCCGGGCGCGAAATACCGCTGAACTGCTTCACGCTCTGCGGCGCGCCGGCCACGTTGAAGATAAAGCTGTCCGCCTGGTAGCGAATGCTGTTTTCATCCGCCTTCAGCAAGGCAACGTTGTTTTTAAAACGCGCATTGCTCAGCGTTTGCCCGTCAAACTGCACGTTGTATTCATCCAGCGGCTTGTCCACCAGCCGCACCGTGGGCTCGCCGCCAAGCTGCCCCTGCGCCACGCACAGCCCGGTGGAAAGCGCGAGCTGTGGCTCCCACAGGCGCGCCATTTTGTAGCAGCGGTCGGCCCAGATAAACCTATCGTCGCTTTTAAAATCGGCCAGCTGATAGCGCAGCGGCGCGGAATATTCGCTTTCCGGCAGCGGCTCAATTTTGCCTTTGCCGATTTTCAACAGCAGCGGCAGCTTGAAGTGGGCGCCCGAATAGCTGAACGTATTCTTCTTCTGGTCAATACTGTAGCGGCTGATGGTTTTCGGGAAGTTCCACAGGTCGATAACGTCCGGCTTCCACTCGGTGACCTTATCCTTCAGGTTGGTGAAGACCATCGACAGCGACTCGCCGGACAGGCTGCTGCGCCCCAGCCCGATGTAGTTTCCACCGCCGAGAATATCCAGCACCGTGGCACCGTTATCCATCGTGTTGCGCTTCACGGCTTTTATTTCCGCCTGCGGTTTGTCGCCGCGAATCACAAAGAACAGGTTCTGCCTGTCCTGCTTCGTCAGGTATTTATACGCCGTATTGTTCATCGCCAGATGGTCGGAAGAGACCACGATCACCGTGTTACGGAAATACGGCGAGGCTTTGATTTTGTCTATTAACGCCGCGATATGCTCCTGGCTACACGAAACGGCGCTAAATGAGCGGTTTTCTTTGCCATCGTAGCTGTAGCTGCGGCGGTTACATGTTCGCGAAATAAAGCCGTCCGGGTGATGAGTATCGACCGTCAGGGTAAACAGCGAGAAACGCTTCCCGGCCTTAGAAAGCTCGATAAACTTGTCATAAGCTTCGTCCAGCACCGTATCATCGTAAAAACCCCAGTTATTCTTGTAATTCGGATCGGCCACCATCCCCTTCAGCTCCTGCGCGCCGTACATATGCTCGAAGCCGTGGGACTGCAGGAAGATATCTTTGCCGGCAAAGCGCAGATCAGCGCCCTGAATAAAGTAGTTTTGATAGCCGGATGCCTTAAGAATATCGCCGAGGCAGATGTTCTTCGGGAAGAAGCTCGACATCGACGCCGAAGAGTTCCCCTCAAAAGGCGCAAACAGCGGGACACCGCACTGCGAAGCCACAATACCCGCGATGGTGTAGTCCATGCCCGCCATCTGCCCGGTGTGGCTGAAATCTATCGCCTGGCTTTTCAAAGCGTTCAGCTCGGGCGCTAAGTCGGGAAACGCCTGCTCATCAAAATAGGTGCGTTCCAGGCTTTCGCCGTAGATATAAACCAGGTTCAGCTTTGGCTGTTTAATGATGCCTTCCGGCACTTTATACCAGTCGGCAAAGTCAGACGTGCCGGTACGGGTCTGGGATTTAATCAGCGACACCACCTGCTGATACGCAGGCGTTGTTTTTATCGAAAACAGCGCCAGGAACAGCGCCAGGGCGCTGTAGCCCAAATGGTGAGGATGGTTCTTTCGGCGTAAAATCCAGGTCAGACCGCCAAAAATGGCAATCAACCCGACGGCCAGACCCAGCCCGGGCAGAATGTATTTACCGACGCCTGCGCCGGTCATACTGCTGGTGAGCGTATAGAGCACCGCATCGTTAATGCCTTCGCCGGTAAAATAGTTACTGGCCAGCAACGTGACGTTGAGCACGATAAACAGGCCGAGCATCAGCAGGATGATCGTCAGCCACCAGATATTTCGACCGCCTTTTACCGCATACACGGCAATAGCCGCCAAAAACAGCACCACAGAAAGCAATTCGGACAACGCCAGTACCTCAGCCATCGCGCACCTGGCGCGATTATTCATGCAGAAAAATAACAGCCGGTAATTTAACCTTGCCGTCATATTGCTGCAATTCTCCTGACACTACTTTGCGCACGGCATCGACTTTTCAGAATTTCCCCTCAAATTTAGGACTAACGGCCTTTAATAGCTTCTAACTATTACAACCATCGCTACTACAACGGACCGGGGAATTGACCTTTTTGGCGCTTAGATGCTGTAATTTCGCTGCTGTTATAATTTTTTAAAGTGGAATTGTAACGCGCAACACCGGCCACCCTCGCAACGGGTGGCCTTTTTTATGCCCGCAGAAAACGCTGTTAGGTATTACCTCTTGATTCAATAAAACCTACCCATTAGAGCCCCGGGCTAAAATTCGTTACCTTTCTCTCATCGCAAAACGGAGGAAGTTTAGATGTCTTTAATTAATACCAAAATCAAACCATTCAAAAATCAGGCTTTTAAAAACGGCGAATTCGTTGAAGTCACGGAAAAAGATACCGAAGGCCGCTGGAGCGTTTTCTTCTTCTACCCGGCTGACTTTACTTTCGTTTGCCCGACCGAACTGGGCGACGTGGCTGACCATTACGAAGAACTGCAGAAGCTGGGCGTAGACGTGTATTCCGTTTCTACCGACACCCACTTCACCCACAAAGCGTGGCACGGCAGCTCTGAAACCATCGCTAAAATCAAATACGCGATGATCGGCGACCCAACCGGGCTGCTTACCCGTAACTTCGAAAACATGCGTGAAGACGAAGGTCTGGCAGACCGCGCCACCTTCGTTGTTGACCCACAGGGCATCATCCAGGCAATCGAAGTGACCGCCGAAGGTATCGGCCGTGACGCTTCTGACCTGCTGCGCAAAGTGAAAGCGGCTCAGTACGTCGCTTCTCACCCAGGCGAAGTTTGCCCGGCTAAATGGAAAGAAGGCGAAGCGACTGTGGCTCCATCTCTGGACCTGGTCGGCAAAATCTAAGTTTTACCCGCGTTACCCTCTTTTATTTTACGGCTACTCCTTTTGGTAGCCGTTTTTTCTCGCCACCAGGGAGACTGACCATGCTCGACACAACAATGAAAACCCAGCTCAAAGCCTATCTTGAGAGACTAACCAAACCTGTTGAGTTGATTGCCACGCTGGACGACGGCGCGAAATCATCTGAAGTAAAAGAACTGCTGGCAGAAATAGCTGAGTTATCTGACAAAGTTTCTTTCACCATTAATAACGACCTGCCGGTGCGCAAGCCGTCGTTTTTAATCACCAACCCAGGCTCAAACCAGGGCCCGCGCTTTGCCGGCTCCCCGCTGGGTCACGAATTCACTTCCCTGGTGCTGGCCTTGCTCCAGGTCGGCGGTCACCCGTCCAAAGAGTCTCAGGATCTGCTGGCGCAAATCCGTGAGATCGACGGTGACTTCCACTTTGAAACCTATTATTCCCTCTCCTGCCACAACTGCCCGGACGTTGTGCAGGCGCTGAACCTGATGAGCGTGCTGAACCCGCGCATCACCCACACCGCTATCGACGGCGGCGTTTACCAGAATGAAATTCAGGCACGCAACGTGATGGGCGTGCCTGCCGTATATCTTAACGGCAAAGAGTTTGGCCAGGGCCGCATGACGCTGGCTGAAATCGTGGGCAAAATTGACACCGGCGCAGAAAAACGCGCGGCACAAGCGCTGAACCAGCGCGAAGCTTATGACGTGCTGATCGTCGGCAGCGGCCCTGCGGGCGCGGCGGCGGCGGTGTATGCGGCGCGTAAAGGCATCCGTACCGGTCTGATGGGCGAACGCTTCGGCGGCCAGGTGCTGGATACCGTGGATATCGAAAACTACATTTCCGTGCCAAAAACCGAAGGCCAGAAGCTGGCGGGCGCGCTGAAAGCCCACGTGGACGACTACGACGTGGACGTGATCGACACCCAAAGCGCCAGCAAGCTGATCCCGGCGAAAACCGAAGGCGGCCTGCATCAGATTCAAACCGCATCCGGCGCAACCCTGAAAGCGCGCAGTATTATCGTGGCCACCGGCGCCAAATGGCGCAACATGAACGTGCCGGGCGAAGATCAGTACCGTACCAAAGGCGTGACCTACTGCCCGCACTGCGACGGCCCGCTGTTTAAAGGCAAGCGCGTGGCGGTGATCGGCGGCGGGAACTCCGGCGTGGAAGCGGCCATTGACCTGGCAGGCATCGTCGAGCACGTTACCCTGCTGGAATTTGCCCCAGAAATGAAAGCCGACCAGGTGCTGCAGAACAAAGTTCGCAGCCTGAAAAACGTCGACATCGTACTGAACGCCCAGACGCTGGAAGTGAAAGGCGACGGCAGCAAAGTGACCGGCCTGCAGTACAAAGACCGCGTGACCGAAAGCGTGCATGACGTTGCCCTGGCCGGCATCTTCGTGCAAATCGGCCTGCTGCCGAACACCACCTGGCTGGAAGGCAGCGTGGAGCGCAACCGCATGGGTGAAATCATCATCGACGCGAAATGCGAAACCACCGTCAAAGGCGTATTCGCCGCGGGCGACTGCACCACCGTGCCTTACAAACAGATAATCATCGCCACCGGCGAAGGCGCTAAAGCTTCCCTGAGCGCGTTTGATTACCTGATTCGCACTTCAGCACCTGAATAAAGCACCTGCAAATAAGGCCGCGCTACAGCGGCCAGCCATAAAAAAAGCGGCTCATTGAGCCGCTTCATCGTGTCGAGAGATCCCAGACAACAGAATGATTGTCATAGGATTTAATTTCAGTAAATAAGGAAAATCAATTGATTGATTTTCGGCTGATAACCACAAAGAGGGAAAAACCACGCTTTTTCCCTCTTTGTTATCAACAAAAGCGGCTCATTGAGCCGCTTTCTCACATCTAAAATAAACTTACTTACGACGCCAGGTCGTGCCGGCCGCGCCGTCTTCCAGCACAATGCCCATCTCGTTCAGACGGTCACGCGCCTGGTCCGCCAGCGCCCAGTCTTTCGACTGACGTGCATCGTTACGCTGCTTGATCAGCGCTTCGATCTCCGCCACTTCGCCGTCGTCCGCCTGCGCGCCGCCCTGCAGGAACTGCTCCGGATCCTGCTCCAGCAGGCCCAGAATTGCGGAGAGCTTACGCAGCGCCGCCGCCAGTCCGTTGGCCGCCGCAGGATCTTCCGCTTTCAGGCGGTTCACTTCACGGGCCATATCAAACAGCACGGAGTAGGCTTCCGGGGTGTTGAAGTCGTCGTCCATCGCTTCGCGGAAGCGGGCTTCAAAGGCTTCGCCGCCAGCAGGAGCAACGCTGCTGTCGGTCCCGCGTAGCGCGGTGTAAAGACGCTCCAGCGCCGAGCGAGCCTGTTTCAGATTCTCTTCGCTGTAGTTGAGCTGGCTGCGGTAGTGGCCGGACATCAGGAAGTAACGCACGGTTTCCGCATCGTAATATTTCAGCACGTCACGCACGGTAAAGAAGTTGCCCAGCGATTTGGACATCTTCTCGCGGTCAACCATCACCATCCCGGAGTGCATCCAGGTGTTGACGTACTCGCCGTCGTGGGCACAGGTAGACTGCGCGATTTCGTTCTCGTGGTGCGGGAACATCAGGTCGGAGCCGCCGCCGTGAATGTCAAAGTGGTTGCCCAGCTCTTTGCAGTTCATGGCGGAACATTCGATGTGCCAGCCCGGGCGGCCTTCGCCCCACGGAGAAGTCCATGCAGGCTCGCCCGGCTTGGACATTTTCCACAGCACGAAGTCCATCGGGTTGCGCTTCACGTCAACCACGTCAACGCGCGCCCCGGCCTGGAGCTGATCCAGATCCTGGCGAGACAGCAGGCCGTAATTCGGGTCGGTCAGCACCGAGAACATCACGTCGCCGTTTTCCGCCACATAGGCGTGATCGCGGGCCAGAAGCTGTTCAACAATTTCGATGATTTCCGGGATATGTTGGGTCGCACGCGGCTCGCTGTTCGGGCGGGAAATGTTCAGCGCGTCGAAATCTTTGTGCATTTCCACGACCATGCGGTCGACCAGCGCCACAAAATCTTCGCCATTTTCCTGGGCGCGCTTAATGATTTTATCGTCGATATCGGTGATGTTACGCACGTAGTTCAGCTCATAGCCGAGGGAACGCAGGTAGCGCGCCACCACGTCAAACGCAACAAAAGTACGGCCGTGGCCGATGTGACAGAGATCGTAAACGGTGATACCACACACGTACATGCCTACCTTTCCGGCATGAATAGGTTTGAATTCCTCTTTTTGGCGAGTCAGGGTATTAAATATTTTTAACATCAGGGGATTCCATGTAAGCGTGTGGAAGAATACTCCCAGGTATCTTACCCGATAATTTTCCCCGACGGCAGTCTGCTTTGCATTACTGACTATGATGTAGCGTTATGCTATAACAGCGTGCTGGTACGATGGCACCGTTTGCCGCCGTACTCTCTGACACTCATAGGATGCAAGCATGGTTACTTTTCACACTAATCACGGCGACATCGTCATCAAAACTTTTGATGATAAAGCGCCTGTTACCGTTAAAAACTTCCTGGACTACTGCCGCGAAGGCTTCTACAACAACACCATTTTCCACCGTGTGATCAACGGCTTTATGATCCAGGGCGGCGGTTTCGAACCGGGTATGAAGCAGAAAGCGACCAAAGACACCATTCAGAACGAAGCGAATAACGGCCTGAAAAACACCCGTGGTACGCTGGCAATGGCGCGTACCCAGGCTCCGCACTCTGCCACCGCACAGTTCTTCATCAACGTGGCCGACAACGACTTCCTGAACTTCAGCGGCGAAAGCCTGCAGGGTTGGGGCTACTGCGTGTTCGCAGAAGTGGTTGAAGGAATGGACGTGGTTGAGAAAATCAAAGGCGTTTCCACCGGCCGCAGCGGTATGCACCAGGATGTACCGAAAGAAGACGTTATTATCGAAAGCGTAACCGTAAGCGAATAATGTCGACGCTGTTTATTGCAGATTTACACCTCTGCTCAGAAGAACCGGCGATCACCGCCGGTTTTCTGCGTTTTTTGGCCGGTGAAGCCCGCCAGGCGGATGCGCTTTACATCCTCGGGGACCTGTTCGAAGCGTGGATTGGCGATGACGCCCCGGAACCGCTGCACCAGCAAATCGCCACCGCGATCAAAGCGTTGGTTGATTCAGGCGTGCCCTGCTACTTCATTCACGGCAACCGCGACTTCCTGCTCGGCAAACGCTTTGCCAAAGCCAGCGGCATGACGCTGCTGCCGGAAGAAAAGCTGCTCGACCTGTATGGCCGCAAAGTGCTTATCATGCACGGCGACACGCTGTGTACCGACGACGAAGGCTATCAGGCGTTTCGCCGTAAGGTTCACCAGCCGTGGCTTCAGGCGCTGTTTCTTGCCTTCCCTCTGTTTATACGTAAACGCATTGCCGCCCGGATGCGCGCCGGCAGTAAGGCCGCCAACAGCAGCAAGTCTATGGCCATCATGGATGTTAATCCCCAGGCCGTGGTCGATACCCTCACCCGCCACAATGTTCAATGGCTGATTCACGGGCACACTCACCGCCCGGCAATCCATGAGCTTACCGCCAACGGGCAACCCGCTTTCCGTTGCGTATTAGGCGCATGGCATGAAGAAGGCTCGATGATCAAAGTGACGGCGGAAAACGTCGAGCTGATCCACTTTCCTTTCTAATAATAAAGCCCGCTTTTTTGCCGATTTGCTAACCACGCAACCGTTTTCCTTGCCCGAAGTTCGTGCTATTCTCTGAGCCCTTCTGAGCGGGCGCCCGACGCCCGATGATGTCTGCACACCCACAGGAGTTTTGAGACGCATGTCTTCTGAGCACACCCCGGCGCGTATCGCCATTGTTATGGGTTCCAAAAGTGACTGGGCCACCATGCAGTTCGCCGCTGAAATCCTTACCGCCCTGAATGTCCCTCACCATGTCGAAGTCGTCTCCGCCCACCGCACGCCGGATAAACTGTTCAGCTTCGCCGAGCAGGCCGAAGCCAATGGCTACCAGGTGATCATTGCCGGAGCCGGTGGCGCTGCGCACCTGCCGGGTATGCTGGCTGCAAAAACCCTGGTCCCGGTGCTGGGTGTGCCGGTCCAAAGCGCCGCCCTCAGCGGCGTGGACAGCCTTTATTCTATCGTCCAGATGCCGCGCGGCATTCCGGTCGGCACGCTGGCCATCGGTAAAGCCGGGGCAGCCAACGCCGCCCTGCTGGCCGCGCAGATCCTGGCCCTGCATGACGCAGACCTGAGCCAGCGCCTGGCGACCTGGCGTCAGACCCAGACCGACGAAGTGCTCGATAATCCGGACCCACGGAGCGAAGCATGAAGCGTGTCTGTGTATTAGGTAACGGCCAACTGGGGCGCATGCTCCGCCAGGCCGGTGAGCCGCTGGGCATCGCCGTTTACCCTGTCGGGCTGGACGCCGAGCCGGAAGCCGTGCCGTTCGCTCAAAGCGTGATCACCGCCGAGATTGAGCGCTGGCCGGAAACCGCGCTCACCCGCGAACTGGCGCGTCACAACGCCTTCGTTAACCGCGATATCTTCCCGATCATCGCCGACCGCCTGACGCAAAAGCAGCTGTTCGATAAGCTCGACCTGGCCACCGCGCCGTGGCAATTGCTCTCCGGTAGCCACGAATGGCAGGACGTGTTCAGCCAGCTCGGCTCTCTGGCGATTGTGAAGCGCCGTGTCGGCGGGTATGACGGCCGGGGCCAGTGGCGCTTACGTGCCGATGAAACCGACCAGCTGCCGGAAGAGTGCTACGGCGAATGTATCGTCGAGCAGGGCATTAATTTCTCCGGCGAAGTTTCTCTGGTGGGCGCACGCGGCCATGACGGCAGCACGGTGTTCTATCCGCTGACCCACAACCTGCATCAGGACGGCATTCTGCGCACCAGCGTTGCCTTCCCGCAGGCCAATGCCGAACAGCAGCGCCAGGCCGAAACCATGCTCACCGCCATCATGCACGAGCTGGGCTACGTCGGCGTGATGGCAATGGAGTGCTTCGTCACCCCAGCCGGCCTGCTGATCAACGAGCTGGCTCCGCGCGTGCACAACAGCGGCCACTGGACGCAAAACGGCGCCTCCATCAGCCAGTTCGAGCTGCACCTGCGCGCCATTGTGGATTTGCCGCTGCCACAGCCTGTGGTGAATGCGCCGTCGGTGATGGTGAACCTGATCGGCACCGACCTGAACTATGCCTGGCTGAAGCTGCCGCTGGTACACCTGCACTGGTACGACAAAGAAGTTCGTCCGGGCCGCAAAGTCGGTCACCTCAACCTGAACGACAGCGACACCGGCCGCCTGGGCGCCTCGCTGGAAGCCCTGGTTCCCCTGCTGCCGGTGGAATACGCCAGCGGTATTGCCTGGGCGCAGAGCAAGCTGGTGAAGTAAAACCGCGTCGCGTCTGACCCTCCTTTTGTTTTTAGAGGGTCAGACCAATTTCCCCCTTTCCCTTTCCTTTGCCCGACCAGAAGCGCACAATCCCCCACGTTACGCCGCTTCAGACTAAGGTTATGCCATGGAAAAACGCCCTAACGCGCAGGATTACGACCGCCTGCTGCTCAACGACATTCCGCTAATTGACGTTCGCGCCCCGGTAGAGTTCGCTCAGGGTTCAATGCCCGCGGCCCATAACTTACCGCTGATGCTGGACGAGGAACGCGCGCAGGTCGGGACATGCTATAAACAGCAGGGCCAACAGGCCGCCGTCGAACTGGGGCACCGGCTGGTCAGCGGCGAGCGAAAAGCCAGCCGGGTCGAACGCTGGCTGGAGAGCTGCCGCCGGCAGCCTGAAGGCTATTTATGCTGCGCCCGGGGCGGGATGCGTAGCCACATCGTGCAACAGTGGCTGCGGGAAAATGGCCTCGAGTACCCGCTGGTCACCGGCGGCTACAAAGCCCTGCGCCAGCATGCCATGCAGGTAATCGACACCCGTTCGCAGTGGCCGATGATTATCGTCAGCGGCAACACCGGCTGCGGCAAAACCATCCTTATCCGCTCACAACCAACGGGCGTTGACCTTGAAGGCCTGGCGCACCATCGCGGCTCGTCGTTTGGCCGCACGATTGTCGCGCAGCCTTCTCAGGCCAGCTTCGAAAACAACCTCGCCGTCACCCTGCTAAAAATCAGCCCGACCGGGCCCAAAACGCTGGTTGTGGAAGATGAAGGCCGGATGATTGGCTCCCGCCATATCCCCGAAGCCTTCAGAGAACAGATGCTGCGCTCGCGCATTGTGGCGATCGACGATCCGTTCGAACTGCGGCTGGAGCGCCTCAAAAACGAATACTTCGAGCAGATGATCGAGGCATTTTTATCCGTCAGCGATGAAGATACCGCCTGGCGCGATTACGCCGAGTACCTGCACCACGGCCTGTTTGCCATCCGCCGCCGCCTGGGCATGGAACGCTTCCAGCAGTTCACCGCCAGGCTGGACGAGGCGCTGCTCACCCAGCGGAAAACCGGCTCCTGCGAAGGCCATCTGGCCTGGCTGTCGCCGCTGCTGAAAGAGTATTACGACCCGATGTACCGCTATCAGCTCAGCCAGAAGGCCGACCAGATCGTCTTCCGGGGGGATTACCAGCAGGTCGAGTCCTGGCTGCGCAGCATTAACGGTTAGCCGATTTATCCCCTGCCGAGAGCGCCAGCCCCAACCCGGTTACCGCCAGCAAGACCAGAGGAATGCCCACCGCCCACGGCAGCGTAAACGAAAGCGCGAACAGTGCCGTGCCGGTAGCCGGCCCCACCGATCCCTGCAGATCGCTCACCACCGAAAGCGCGGCCATGTAGGTCGCGCGTAACCGCGCCGGGGCTAACTTGTTCACCGCCGTCGGGATCAGCGGGCCGGTCATCATCTGGGACAGCGAATAGAGGCAGACCGCCATCACCAGCGTCACAACGTGAGGATAAGCCAGCAGTAAAACAAAGGCAGTGATAAGCGCGGAGCCTGCGCTCAGGGTGATAAACAACGGCGAACGTCGGGCAAACAACTTCGTTAAGGCGAGCTGGCCAATCGTGTTAATCCCCGCCCCGAACGCGAACAAATAGCCGATGCTGGCGGCACTCATTCCCATCTGATTGCTGGCATACAGCGGCATAACGGCCTCCACCCAGCTCCCGGCCACGCCCAGCAGCAGCACCCACATTAGCAGGACGGCCAGGCGACTATCCCGGAACGCGGGCAGCAGCGCGCTAAACCCTTCTACGTCCTCCTCATCTTCCGCATCAGCGGCTAACGAACGCGTTTCAGACAGGCAAATCGCCAGTATCAGACCGCCCGCAACCATCACCGAACCTCCGGCCAGAAAGACGTAGCCCAGCCCCTCTTGCACCAGCACCGTGCCCAGCAGCGGCCCGGCTATAGCGCCCGCCCCCGAGCACACTCGCATCACGCTAAACTGGCGGCGGTGCTCCGAGGCTGGCGTGGCGTCCGCCACAATGGTGTAAATAGTTGGGTGCAGCACCGACTCAAACAGCCCGATAACGATCAGCACTGCGGCGGCAGCAAACACGCCGTGCGCAAAGAACAGCGCAATAAAGCCCGCCCCGACGCCGGTCGCCGAAATAATCAACACGGGCCTTCTGCCCACGCGGTCGGCAATGCCGCCGATAAACGGCGCGGCCAGCAGCTCGCCCCCGGCATAGCAGCCGAACAGCAGGCCAATAAACTCCACCGGAATAGCGGCAGACTGCTGCGCCCACAGCGGGAAAAAGGGCACAATCGCGCCGTCGACCAGGCCGACAATGAAATAGAGAATAAAGCCCAGAACGTGGGGCTTGCGGTACGAAACAAGGGGAGATGCGAATAGTGCCATGATATTACCCAAGTACAATTACCCCGAATGCCGGGGAGAATATGTACGTTGGATAACGTTAACGTTTACGACTTACTGGAAGCTGAAAGGATACTAGCCAATCGTTGGGGAAAGGGCAACTGTGGGTAGAATGATTGAAAAGTAGAAAAGTAGAAAAGTAGAAAAGTAGAAAAGTGGAATAGCCTCGCCTACGAATTTCTTTGCTTAAGACCTTACGTTTACTTCTGTATAGTTTTTCCTGCCAGCTGCCAGTCCCGGCCATTTGATAGTTGTCCGTGGGAAAGTATTTCAGCAGAATGAGAGCGCTTTAAACGTGACTATTGTTTATTTAGTCCTGGCTCCGGTAGGAGTTATCGACTCACAAAAGAAAGGATGCAGGAGCTCAAGCTATGCGAACTCATCAACTAAATAAGTCCCGTAAACTGTATCGCAGTGTCAACACGACTACACGACATCATTCTAATAATCCAGGTGCTGAGTATCGCCGGGAACGCAATCGTAAAAAAGTTGGAGACGAGCTACAGGCAAAGCGCGAGACAATGCATGGCAGGCAAAAACGTGGCCGGGACTATACGCCATTATTTCACTTTCTGATCAAACAGATTGGAAAACCGTGGGATGAAATATTCAGCGAAGTATGTGGGCGCCTTGATACCACTGAGCCTGTATTCTGGTTAGTTGCGCTGCATGAGCATCAGAGAAGGGATTTGATCTGCATTGGCGAAAGTAGCTTTTATCCGGGACTGTTTGTTGATGGGAATAGAATTCTGCAACAGGTAAATCCTTCGATTACGGGAAAGGATGTTAAGGTGGCTTGCCGCTGCTGCACACATACTTATATTGGTGAACCTGTGCCCTAGAAAGATTGAGTCACAACAGCCCTGTACTGATACGCGTACACCTGCCAGCACAGATGTATTTCGAAGATACTTTCGCATTCGAAGGTCACAAATCTTTATTTGTGTTATTTTTTCGAGGAAAGAGGTTAATAAGTGTATTGGTAACATAAGGGTTATATATGTCCAGATTTAACTATATGAGCGACAATTACTTAACGACAATATTTACTGAGGATTCATTTACTTGTGACTGCTGTAGGAAAGTTAGCGATTTAAAATATATTGGCCCCCAATATTCCTCGGTTACTAATGATGCCATGCTATGTACTCAATGCATTCAAACTGGCAAGGCTGTTGAATCCGGCTTAGTCAGTTTTTTTAATGAAATAGATCATGAATGTGTTGATGGTAATGTATCAAGTGAGATTTGTTACCGCACGCCAGGTTTCTTTACCTGGCAAGACCAGGAATGGGCAACGCATTGTAATGATGCTTGTGAATTTCATGGAGATGCTTCCGCTCAAGATATAATCGATGCAGATGAGAAAACCATCCACACCTGGATGGAGAGATATGACCAGAGCAGGAAAGACTGGGAAAGCTTTATGACTGGGTATGCACCCGGAGGTGATCAGGGTGTTTATAAATTCATTTGTAAACACTGTAACGCTATCGTTATTAACTGGGATTTCTCATAGCTCCGACTAAAGAAACAGTCAGTTGAATTGCTACAACTTCAGTCGTAATTTTTTGAGTTCGCGGAAAATTGTCAACTTCCACTTCTCGCTCATAGCAATCGCCTTCCCCCACCAGGGGGAAGGCAGCCATTCAACCTCAAAAATCAATGAACAGAAGGCACAGCCCCATCCTCGATCATCTTTAACTCACCTTCCGGGGAGCGAACAAACCTCGGCGCTTTTAAATCTTCGACCAGAACAACAAGCAACTCGTACAGCAGCCCGGTCATCTGCTCTTTTTGCTCCGGAGATTCCTGATGGTTCAGCAGGACGATGGTTAACGCCGCGCAGTATTCGCATAGTGTTTCGGAGTCCGTTGCTATCGGGTTACCGTAGCTGCCGGTTTCGCTCTCTTTTATCGTCAGCTTTTCTATCAGATAGTCCGGCATCGGGGCTTTTAAAACGCTTTTTAATACTTCCAGCCCGGCGAGCAGACGGCCGCATAGCGCCATACTTTCCGTGTGATTTTCGTTTTCAATCAAACTTCCTGCGTACTGCTCGCAAATATCGAGCACCTGGAAGAGATCCATCGCTGCCCCCTGCGGTTTTTCTAGCAGGGTTGCGATATTGCCCGCAAATGCGGGGTCTTGCGGGGTGATTTCAGGGCGAGCCTGTGTGTTACTATCGGCGTTAGCCACAGCGTGACTCCTACGAGGTTACGTTGTGGTTAGCCCCCGTCTGGTGTTCCACCACCATTCGGGGGCGCTTCTTTTTCCGGCCTTCACGGGTTTATCTCTTGCTCATCTCTCCGATCATACTGGATAGCCACACAGTGGCACAGCTTAAATTTCAGGCAAAACTGCAAACTTCGAGGCGGCTCGCAAGAATAAGGAAACGCTTTGGGGAATGACAAAGAGGAGATCGTCAAATCGCTGCCACCAATGCTGCCAGCCAAATAAATCCGCTCACGGATGCGTGATTCTTCTCTTTACCAATGGTGTTTTAAAATATCTCAACATATATTATTGCGTTATAAAAAAGCTCAGTGTGAGCGCACCACAGAAACATCATTACTCATTGATATTAAAGATAATAATAAAATTAAATTTATTGGAATATTGTACCTATAAACAAGGAGATAATAGTAAATATAAGTCAGTGGTTTGAATAACAGTAAATAGTTACCTGAATCAGTAAAAATAAAGTAATTTCATTTCAAAATAACAACCTGCTAATATCACGCCACAATAACTATTTAAATCACATGGAAATAATGGATAGTCAGGATAATGCAGGAAGCATTTACAGGGACTGGAGAAGACACTAATGGGTGCTATGGGATTTTATCTGCGAGTGGGTGACGCCACTACTTGCGGAGGAAAAATACTGACAGGAGACGAGACACTCAGCTGGTATGGCGTGGCTGGAGCGCGTGAAGGCGATCTCGTTACGTGCGGTAAGCATCCGGGAACCTATAAAATTCTGGGTGGTACATCTGATACATGGGATGAGGGTCGTAAGCTTGCGGGAACGTTGGAAAGCGAGAGTTCCTGTCCGTGTCGTGCGAAATTTATACAAACCATTTCGGATTGCTATATCAGGGACGATACACCGGAAGAGCAGGCAGAAAAAGAGCGATTGACCGCTCTTATACGACGTAAGCAAATGGAAAAAAAGCAGGAGGGAGAGGCAAAAGAGCTGGCGGAAGAAAGAGATAGCAACCGTGTCTTTGCCAAATCCTGCCTGCGTGGTGAGGGTTGTAATGATGCCGGAGAAGAGCGGGAACCCCATACCAATTTTGCTTCAATGGCATTTTATCAAGCCATTCCTCCTGCCGATCCTGCCTCTGATAATGATGCCCCGCAGCATGCGCAAACGGCCAGGAAAAAGAAACCTGTAGACGATATTCCCGAGCCCAGAAAGCGAAGCGCTCTGTACAAGTGGTGGTTTGGTAACCATGAGGAAATGGATTATCAGGCTGCAAAAGCTGCGGCCACGAGTGCCGTCAACGCACAAATGGCAGTGGAAGGCGCCAGCGTCCTTGGCCTGATTGGCGGAAGCGCGATTACGTCGGGGACGTGGGCGGTGAAACTGGGGGAAATGGCGACCGGGCTTGGGAGGGTCGCCACCAGCGGCCCCGGAGCCCCTGTCGCAGCGGTACTGGTGGGAATGATGCCCGGCAGGCTGAATAACGGTGAGCAGGATTTCATCGACCGTATGAGAGCGGAGCAAATGCGCGAAGCGCCAAGCCGGGTGCGTTATACATGGGAGCAGGACGATAAAGGCCATCCTGCTCCTCACGGCTGGCATACCCCTCCGGGAAAGGACATGGTTCGGGTGCGTAAAATGAAGTGGGATAGCGCCCGAAAGGCGTATACCTTCACCACAGAAGAAGAGCCGGGTATAACGATTATCTGGACACCAGATAACACGGGTGAAAATAAACCGTGGAATACAGGTAACCAGAACCCGGTCAGGATACCGAACCCGGTAGTGGTTGATCCACTGCCGGAAGATACTCGTATTGAGGCAACGACCACCCCGGCCCCGGAAGAAAAGAGTTTTGCGGATTATATTCTTATCCTGCCGTTGCCGAATATTCCGCCAATTTATGTTTATCTGAGTAAACCGCCGGTGGAGATACTGGAAGTTGAACTGTACAAAGATTTCACAAGGCGTTCAAGGCAAGGTAAGTATGAAGCGGATCATATGCCATCAAAAGCCGCCGTAAAGCGTTATATCCAAAAAGAATATCCTGGTTTAGATCGCGATATTATTGATTCAATGGCAAATAGCGTCGCAGCTGTTGTCATACCGAAAGAGGTACATCAAAAAATTAGCCAAACTTACGGTGGGCGCAATAATTCAGATCAAATATCAATGGACGCCAAGAACTTAAGGAGTGCGTTAGATATGAACTTTGACACAATAAAACCAGCACTCAAAGAATATGGTGTTACTGAGGAACAGCTTGAAACTGCAAGATCAAGGATGCACAAACTGAACTCTGAGCAAGGATTGTACAAATGACTGTGAATGTTGAAGCACTAATTCGTAGTTTGGGTAAAAGCTACAATGAGATATACGACGCTGGGTTGCTACCATACAAAACCCAACCGTCAGCATCCTCAGGAGATCCCGACCTCGGCTTAGAAATGGCAAAAGAAGGTATCTATCTATCCTTCAAACGTGATGGGCGCATATTTCAGGAGATGACGTTACGAATTCAATATGACAAAGTAAAAAACTGGTCATTCCCGAACATATTACCTGCACCACTCCAGAAAAGAATGTCTCGAAAGTGGATACATGAAAACTTTGGCCCTCCAGAAAAAAGCATCTCGCCAAGAGTCATCATGAAACACGAGATCGGCTGGATTGAACGATTCACAGTCGTAGACTTTCATATGCCGATTACAATGCAAATACGATACGACATGTCAGAGATGGTTGAAGCAGTAACATTCCTCCCAACTTCAGAACTCCGCTGGTAACTACCGTATTTCCGGCCTTCCCACAAGGCCGGAGCACTAATCCTTAGTGTGATTGATCCGCCGATGCCATTAAACAAAACATCTCCGGCAACTCAATCTAAAGCTGGCCGAACAAATATCCGGCCAGTAAAAGAGTTAATGCCTGTCGCGCTTATCGGCGCGTTTTGCCAGATAATCGCCAATCATCTGTACAACCTGCACCAGCACAATCAGCGCCGCAACCGTGACCACCATGACCTGGGTTTCGTAGCGGTAATAGCCGAAGCGGATCGCGAGGTCGCCCACGCCGCCGCCGCCGACAATCCCCGCCATCGCCGAGTAACCGATCAGGCTGACCAGGGTTATGGTTAACCCGCGCAGCAAACCGGCGCTGGCTTCCGGCAGCAGCACGGTGCAGATGATGCGCATCGGGCTGGCGCCAAAGGCCTCAGCCGCTTCAATAATGCCTTTATCCACTTCCCGCAGCGCGCCGTCCACCAGGCGGGCATAAAACGCAATTGCCGCCACCGACAGCGGCACGGAAGCCGCAATCGGCCCGATGGTGTTGCCGAGCAGGAACTGCGTCAGCGGCAACAACAGCACCAGCAGAATGACGAACGGCACCGAGCGCACGATGTTCACCACCACCGAGCTGAAGATGTTCAGCGCGCGGTTCTGCCAGAACAAATTACGGTCGGTAACGAAGATCAAAAAGCCCAGCGGCAGGCCGCCGATAATCGCCAGCAGCGTGGAAATGCCCAGCATCTGGAAGGTTTCGCCAAAGGCAATCGTCAGGTCCGCGACTAAATCATCCATTCAGCACCTCCACACAGGCCGTATTTTTCCGAATATGGTCGATGGCATCGCCCACCGCAGCCGGGTTGCCGGGGGCGGTAATCGCCACCACCAGGATGCCCAGCGCCCGGTCGCTGATGTACTCGATTTTGCCGTGCAGGATGTTCACGCCGACCCCGAACTTCACCGCCGCGAAGGAGAGCACCGGCTGCTCGGCCGAGTCGCCAACGAACATGATTTTCAGCAGCGCGCCGCGCATGTTGTCCAGCAGGCGCACCGGCAGCGTCAGGTTCAGCGTGTGGGACACCAGCTGGCGGGTAAATTCATGCTGCGGATGAGCAAAGATGTCGAACACCTCGCCGGACTCCACCACTTCCCCGCCGGACATCACCGCCACGCGGTCGCAAATCGTTTTGATCACGTTCATCTCGTGGGTGATCAGCACGATGGTGATCCCCAGTTGCTGGTTGATCTTCTTCAGCAGCGCCAGAATGGTGGCCGACGTTTCCAGATCCAGCGCGGAAGTCGGTTCATCACAGAGCAAAACATCCGGATGGTTAGCGATGGCTCGCGCAATACCCACGCGCTGTTTCTGCCCGCCGCTCAGCTGCACCGGGTAGCGGTTGGCTTTGTCGGCCAGGCCCACCAGCTCAAGAATTTCATCCACGCGCGGGCCGATTTTACTGCGTTCCCAGCCCGCTGCTTTGAGGCTGAAAGCCACGTTCTGCCTGACAGTCCGGGTATGCATCAAATTGAAGTGCTGGAAAATCATGCCGATGCGCTGACGCGCTTTGCGCAGCTCACTGTCCTGCAGTGCGGTTATCTCAGTTCCACCGATTTTTACGCTGCCCTCACTTGGGCGCTGGAGCGCGTTCAAGGTGCGTAATAAGGTACTTTTCCCGGCACCGCTGGTGCCAACAATGCCAAAAATCTCCCCCGCGCCAATGTGCAGCGAAACATCGTTCACCGCCCGGCTGGTCTGGCTCCGGCCCGTGGGGAAGTCCACGCAGACCTTTTCAATCTCAATCATGACAACCTCAAATCAGCGATAAAGAGCAGGCATCCCGCCTGCCCGCTTTGCTCTGGTTACTTTTTATCGGCGGCAACCATCCAGTCAGGTTTCTGGAAGGCGTTGAAAATATTCTGCGGATCGTCGATCGCTTTTTCGTAGGCCGGGGACTTCACGGTCTCCACGATGTCTTTGGCAAACGGTTTATCCGCATCTTCGGCACGCACCGCGATGATGTTTTTGAGGTTCTCGTCCAGGTGTTCCTGTTTGAGCGCAGAGGAGAGTTTCAGCCCGGCGGCAATGGCAAAGTTACCGTTGACCAGCGCGGCGCTGGCGCTATCCAGCGTGCGCGGCAGCTGTGCGGCTTCCAGCGATTTAAACACCAGGCCTTTCGGGTTGGTGGCGATGTCGCGCTCGGAGGCCTTGGTCGGGTCAATGTTGTCTTTGATGGTGATAAGCTCCATCGACTGCAGGAAGCGCAGCCCACGGGCGAGGTTGGTCGGGTCGTTAGACAGGGTGACAATGTCGCCTTTCTTCAGCTCGTCCAGGCTTTTGACTTTATGGGAATAAATGCCCATCCCGGCGGTTGGCACGGTAATCAGCTTCGCCAGCTTGAGGTTTTTGTCGGCGGTGAATTTGTCGAAGTACAGCGAGTGCTGGAACAGGTTGGCGTCGATGCTGCCGTTGGCCAGCGCCATGTTGGGCTGCACGTAGTCGCTGAACTCGCGCACCACGACTTTATAGCCTTTCTCTTTTAACGACGGGGCGATGGCCTGTTTGACCATATCGCCGTAAGGCCCCGGCGCCACGCCGAAGACGATGGTGTGCGGGTCGCTGTTGGCCTGAGCAAACTGCAGGCCGCTGGCCAGAAGTAAAGCGCCGGTCGCCACGCGCCAGCCGAAACGATTTCCCATGGGTATTCTCCCTTACAGAATGATGTGTGGTGTCCTGAGGCGAGCCTCTTTCACGGGCCGCTTACTAAGTCGTTGATCCAACTGGACAGAGTAAGATGGCACATTCCGTTAACAGGGTTAATTGAAAATATTTCATCTTGCGCGCGGGAGAAGGCGCGGCGGGCATAAAGCGGGCTTTTGCGAATAACAAAAAAGCAAAGCGGATTTTCCGCTTTGAGATTGATGACAAACACCCGAAAAGCGTGGTTTTCGGGTGTTTGGGGTAAATCATAGAACATAATTCATTGTTTTTATTAGGTCGCAGTTCGACCTTTTTCAGGACAACGAACTTTGTGAAAAGTACCCAAAGCGGAAATATCCGCTTTGGGTATTAAAAGAACGCTGACTTAGAAATCGTAGCGCAGACGAACCAGGTTCATGTCGCCCAGGTTGTCGGTGCTGGAGGTGAAGACGTGCTCGTAGTCCACCTGGAAGCCGTAATCCAGCTTGAAGCTCACGCCTACACCGTTGTCGATGCGCTGGTAGCTGCGGCCGGTCACGTACTGCAGACGGTCACCCATGAAGTATGGCTGTACGGATTTCACCGCGTACTGGCCAACCGGGATGGTGTAACCCGCAAAGTACTCGATGCCCCACGCGTCGCCGGAGAAGTAGTTGTTCACGTCTTTCAGCTTGGTGGTCAGGAAGTTCTGGTACCAGCCGCCGCCGAAGCTGAACGTCCAGTTGTCCGGTTTCCAGCTCAGCGCCGTCCCGTAGATGTTCTGGTTGTAAGACTTGCTGTCGCCGTCGTTCGGGTTACGCATATCGGCACGGGTGTAGTTCCATGCGGTACCCCAGGTCAGGTCTTTGGTGATGTGGTAATCCACGCCCAGAGAGCCGCCGCCTTTACGTTTGTAGCGCATGCCGTTGGTGGCACGGATGTCGTGATCTTCAAACAGGTAAGAAGCGTACACGTCCGCATCGCCGAAGGTGTTTTTGTACTTCAGCATGTTGCGGGAACGGTAAGAGCCGTCGTAGTCGCCGTTCATGCCGTTACCTGGAGCCTGACCGATCATGTCGTAGTCCCAGATATCGGTTTTCGCGCCAACCACATCATAGTAGATGCTGTTTTGCTGGCCGTAGGTCAGCTGACCCCAGGTTTTGCTTTTCAGACCGGTGTACAGCATACGGCGAGTGGTATTGTTCGCGCCTTCTGCATAGTGGTTATCCCACTCGAAGACCGCCGGAATATTCACGCCCAGCTCGTAATAGCTGATCCAGCTAATATCATCGAACAGATAATAATCAGCTGCGAAGCGGAAACGGGTGCCGCCGTCAAAGCCATTACGTTTGTAAGAGCCTTTATCGCCGTCGCCGGACATCATATTAAACTGTGGACGAATACTGCCGCCCACGGTGAAATTGAGGCGGCTGAGCGGGTTACCGGCCTGCGGATCTTGCTTCAGGACGGTGATTTCTGCGTTAGCAGCGAAAGATGCCATACCTGCAAGCAGGCCAGCCCCAATCAGTAATGGTAAAGCGCGCAAATTTGCTTTCATGTGGATCCCTGGTAAACGTATTTATTATAAGCGGGGGCATATTAACGCTTATTAAGTCCGATTTCTGAGGGATTTTTATTAATTCGTGCGGTTATCTATCAGTCTTTTCTTAATAGATATTAAAAAAACATCAATAAATGCAGAAAATATGTTCTAACGCAATAAATAGCGAAATATAACAAAGTTTATAGCGGTAGCCGGGCATCCCTGCCCGACCTCCTTAGACGACAAACTGGCGGAACAACGCCTTCCCTTTCAGCAGGCGAACGCCCAGCCAGCCGCCGCAAAGCGACAGCAATACCGCCCCGGTAACAGGCAGCACGATCCACAGACGCAAATCAGGCTCCCACGGGAAGTCGAACACCCGCGTTTGCAGCACGCCAAGCGCCGTTTCGGCCCCGATGGCCGCCACCAGGCCGGACACCAGCCCCAGCACGGCGAACTCGCACCATAGCGTGGTTCTGAGCAGCTTTTTGCCCGCGCCCAGCGTGCGGTAAACCACCAGTTCCTGATGGCGCTGGCGCATGCCAACCTGCACCTGAGCCAACAGCAGCAGCAGACCGCAGGCGGTCACCAGCACCACCATCACCTCCAGCGCGCGGCTAACCTGCTCCAGCACCTGACCGATTTGCTTCAGGATAGCCCCGATATCCAACAGGCTGACGGTCGGGAATTCGCGGTTAAGCTGGGTCAGCAGGCCGTTACTTCCCTCCCAGCGGAAGCTGGTGAGCCAGCTCTGCGGCTGCCCGTCGAGCGAGCCCGGCGGGAAGATAAAGTAGAAGTTTGGCCGCAGGCTTTCCCAGTCCACTTTGCGCAGGCTGGTCACCTTCGCGGTGAAGTCCTGGGTATCTCCCATGAAGGTCACGCTGTCGCCGAGCCTGATGTTCAGGCGTTTCGCCACGCCGTCGTCCATCGACACTTCCCCGGCCTTCGGCGGCCAGCTGCCCGCAAGGATCGGGTTATGATCCGGCTTCTGGCTCTGCCAGGTCAGATTCAGCTCGCGGTTCAGCGCTTCGTCCGGGTTGCCCTCGGTGGACTGGCCGTTAATCGCCGTCATGCGCGCCCGCACGATGGGGTAAAACGAATCCGGGATCACCTGATGGTCGGCGAGGAAGGTTTTCACCGGCTGAACCTGCTCCGGCGCAATGTTCACCAGGAAGTAGTTCGGGCTTTCCGGCGGCAACTGCTGCTGCCATCTGTCCAGCAAATCGCCCCGCAGCACGAGCAGCAGCGCCAGCAGCATAAAGGAGAGCGAGAACGCCGCCAGCTGGCTGAGCGTCGCCCACGGCTGGCGAAGCAGGCGGTTAACCGCCAGGCGCAGGGCCAGATTTTTCAGCGTCAGCTTCTTAAGCAGCTTCAGCACGCCCCAGCCAACGAGGCCGCACAGCGCCGCCAGCACCAGCGTGCCCGCCAGCACCGCCCAAAGTAGCGAACTTCCGCCCATGAGCAACGCCAGCAGCAGTACCACAACGACGCTAATCACCGGCAGATAAATTTTCAGCGGCCAGACGCTGGCCACGGCGTCACGGCGCAGCACGCGCAATGGCTGAGTCGCCAGCAAAAGTCGATACGGACGCAGCCCCACCAGCACGGAGATTGTTACCATCGCGCCGATAGCCCACACCCACGGCCAGAGGCTCGCTGGCGGCAGCGCGGCCGGCAGCACCGGCTTCAACAGCTGCATCAGTGCGGCTTCAAACAGCAGCCCGACGGCGCCCCCGGCAATCGCCGAAAGCAGCAGCACCATCAGCCACTGGCCGATAATCAGCTTACGCAGCGCCGCCCTGCCCGCCCCCAGCGTTTTCAGAATAGCCACCAGGTCGTAGCGGCTGCGGCAGTAGTGGCTCATCGCCACGGCAATCGCCGCCACGGCCAGCAGCAGCGTCAGCAGGGCAGAAAGCAGCAGGAACTGCTGAGAACGCTCCAGCGACTTGCCCAGCGCGCCTTCGTCCTGCTCCATGCCGATCCAGCGCTGCTCCGGCTTCAGCTTCGGCAGCAGGAAGTTTTCAAACTGCTGCAATTGCTGTGCGTCGCCGCCAAACTTGTAGCGCCAGCTAATGCGGCTGCCGGGCTGCACCGCCCCGGTTTTCTCGACGTCGGCCAGGTTCATCATCAGCCGGGGCGCAATCTGGAACGGGTTAAACCCGGCGTCCGGCTCCTGAATCACCTGCCCGGCAATACGCAGCGTGGCATCGCCCACATCTATGTTATCGCCGACTTTCAGGTTGAGTAGAGCCAGCAGGCGAGGCGCAAGCAGCGCGGTACCCGGCTCCGGTTTCAGTCCCGGCGGGTTAGTTTCCAGCTCGCCGTACATCGGGTAAACGCCGTCGACCGCTTTCACATCCGCCAGCTGCGGCGTGTCGCCGGCAAAGGTCATGGTGGCGAAGCTCAGCTGTTTGCCGACCTTTAAGCCATCGCTTTGCGCCTGAGTCAGCCATTCATCCGGCACGGCGCGGGCGCTGCGCAACGTCCTGTCGCCCGCCATATACTCGCGGCTTTGCTGGCTGAGGCCTTTTTCCATTCTGTCGCTGATGCTGCCGAGCGCCAGCACGCAGGCCACCGCCAGGCTCAGCGCCAGCCAGACAATCAGCAGCGAGGGAGAGCGCCACTCGCGCCAGAACCAGCGGGCTATCATGCTTCCTCCCACAGTTTGCCTTCGCGCAGCCGCAGGCGCCGGTCGCAGCGTGCCGCCAGCTGTTCGTCGTGGGTGACGAGGATCAGCGTGGTGGAGAAATCACGGTTGAGGGAAAACAGCAGGTCGGCAATGCGGTCGCCGGTTTGCCTGTCGAGATTACCGGTAGGCTCATCGGCAAACAGCACGCCCGGTTTGCCGTTAAACGCCCGAGCCAGCGCCACGCGCTGCTGTTCCCCGCCGGAGAGCTGTGCTGGCAGGTGATCCAGGCGTTTGCCTAAGCCCAACTGCTCCAGCAGCGCTTTGGCCTGAGCGCGGCTGGCCGAGCTGTTTTCACCGCGCAGCAGCGAAGGAAGCTCTACGTTTTCGAGGGCATTCAGGGTGGGCACCAGCATAAAGGACTGGAACACAAAGCCGACGTTCCTGGCACGCAAGGCCGCCCTCGCCTCTTCATCCATGCTGTGCAGCGGCTCGCCGCAAAGGTGGACTTCGCCGTCCGTGCCGTCATCAAGCCCGGCCAGAATCGCCAGCAGCGTGGACTTGCCCGAGCCTGACTCGCCAATCAGGGCGATGGTTTCGGCCGGTTTGACAACCAGCTCAACTCCGGTAAGGATGGAAAGCTCGTGTTCACCCTGACCCACGGACTTACTAAGATGATGAACTTCAACAATGTTTTCCGCTGGCATTTGCCCTTCCTGTTTCTGGCTTTGATGACCTTCCGCGCCGCCGCGGCGGACACGTTATTGATTTTAGGCGATAGCCTGAGCGCCGGTTACCGTATGGCAGCCACCAGCGCCTGGCCCGCTCTGCTGGATGCCAAATGGCAGCCGCAGAATACAAAAGTCGTGAATGCGAGCATCAGCGGTGATACCGCTGCGCAGGGCCTGTCCCGCCTGCCCGCGCTGTTAAAGCAGCATCAGCCTCGCTGGGTTTTAGTGGAGCTTGGCGGCAACGACGGCCTGCGTGGGTTCCAGCCTCAAGAGGTAGAAAAAACCCTTAAGCAGGTTATCACCGATGTGAAGGCCGCCAATGCCCAACCGCTGCTGATGCAAATTCGCCTGCCCGCCAACTACGGACGCCGCTATAATGAGGCGTTTAGCGCTATTTATCCGCAGCTTGCCAAACAGTTTGATATCCCTTTGCTCCCGTTCTTTATGGAGGAGGTGTATCTGAAACCGCAATGGATGCAGGATGACGGCATTCACCCTAACCGTGATGCTCAGCCGTTTATCGCCGACTGGATGGCGACGCGGCTGACTCCGTTACTCTCTAAATAACCGGCGCAGCAGCGCCAGGCATGACGAGATAGTTAAACACGACTGATAAATAATCGGGGCACCCTTCGGGTAAAGTTATGCAAAAATCCGTTTTAATTACAGGCTGCTCCAGCGGGATTGGCTTAGCCAGCGCGCAGGAGTTACAGAAGCTTGGCTACAACATTCTCGCCGCCTGCCGTAAACCGGAAGACGTAGAGCGCATGAATCAGCTCGGTTTTACCGGCGTTCAGCTCGATCTTGATGACCCGGAAAGCGTCAAACGTGCCGCCGCCGAAGTGATTGAAATTACCGGCAATCGCCTGTACGGGCTATTTAATAACGGCGGTTACGGCGTGTATGGCCCGCTGAACGCCATTTCCCGCGAACAGCTTGAACAGCAGTTTTCCACCAACTTCTTCGGCACGCACCAGTTGACCATGCTGCTGCTGCCCGCCATGCAGCCTCACCACGAAGGCCGCATCGTGATGACCAGCTCGGTGATGGGGCTGATTTCCACGCCGGGGCGCGGGGCCTATGCCGCCAGTAAATATGCGCTGGAAGCCTGGTCAGACGCGCTGCGCATGGAGCTTCGCCACAGCGGGATTAAAGTCAGCCTGATTGAACCCGGCCCGATCCGCACCCGCTTTACCGATAACGTCAATCAAACCCAGAGCGACAAGCCGGTAGAGAACCCTGGCATTGCCGCAAGGTTTACCCTCGGCCCGGAAGCGGTGGTGGCGAAAGTGCGCCATGCCTTTGAAAGCCCAAGGCCGAAGCTGCGCTACCCGGTGACCGTGGTGACCCACGTGATTACCGTGCTGCGCCGCCTGTTGCCGGCGTGCGCAATGGACAAAATTTTACGCAGCTGAGTTGAAGTCCCGGCCTCAGCCCCCATGTAAAAAACAAATGCTTAACAGAGAATCGCCCATGTCCGCAGAAAACATTATCAACATTACCGAAGCGAACCTGCACCAGACGCTGGAACAGTCCGTGGCTAAACCCGTGCTGTTTTATTTCTGGTCTGCCCGCAGCCAGCACTGCGAACAGTTAACGCCGGTACTGGACAAGCTTGCAGCCCAATACAACGGCCAGTTTATTCTCGCCAAAGTTGACTGCGACGCAGAGCAGATGGTGGCTTCGCAGTTTGGCCTGCGCTCCATTCCTACCGTGTACCTTTTCCAGAATGGTCAGCCGGTGGACGGCTTCCAGGGGCCGCAGCCGGAAGAAGCGATTCGCGCCCTGCTCGACAAAGTGCTGCCGCGTGAAGAAGAGCTGAAAGCCCAGCAGGCAGTGGAGCTGATGCAGGAAGGCAAACACGCCGAAGCGCTGCCGCTGCTGAAAGATGCGTGGCAGCTGTCCAGCCAGAACAGCGAAATCGGCCTGCTGCTGGCGGAAGTACAGATTGCCCTGAACCGCAGCGAAGACGCCGAAGCGGTGCTGAAAACCGTGCCTCTACAGGACCAGGACACCCGCTACCAGGCGCTGGTTTCCCAGATTGAATTGCTGAAGCAGGCTGCCGACACGCCGGAAATTCAGCAGCTGCAGCAGCAGGTACAAAACGAGCCGGACAACGCCCAGCTCGCCAGCCAGCTCGCATTGCAGCTTCATCAGGTTGGCCGGAACGAGGAAGCGCTGGAGCTGCTTTATACCCACCTGAAAAAAGACCTGGGCGCAGCAGACGGCCAGGCGCGTAAAATGATGATGGAAATTCTGGCCGCGCTGGGCACCGGTGACGCGCTGGCATCCAAATATCGCCGTCAGATTTACGCCCTGATGTATTAATCTGCTAAAAACAAAAGGCCGGATATTCCGGCCTTTTTTTATCGGTAAACGCGGATCCCGCCGTCAACGCCATTCGGGCTGAACAGCACCTGCCAAAGCTGAATATTCCGCGCGCGAAATGCGCCGGCACAGGCGTTCAGATAATAGGTAAACATCCGTTTGAAACGCTCGTCATAATTACGCGAGATATTAGGCCAGCAGCGGAGAAAATTATCGTACCAGGCCATCAGCGTTCTGTCGTAATCCGCCCCAATATTGTGCCAGTCTTCCATAATAAAATGTTTTTCGCTGGCGCTGGCAATATGGCGCACCGACGGTAAACAGCCGTTGGGGAAAATATACTTATTGATCCAGGGGTCGACGTTTAAATCCGTTTCATTCGAACCGATGGTGTGCAGCAGAAACAGGCCATCGTCTTTAATATTGCGGGCGGCAACCTCAAAATAGGTGCTGTAGTTTTTCGGCCCGACGTGCTCGAACATGCCCACGGAAACAATGCGATCAAATTTGCTGTTGAGGTCGCGATAATCCTGCAGCAGGATCTCGACGTCCAGGCCCCGGCAGCGATCCTGCGCCATTTTTTGCTGCTCCGCCGATATCGTTACGCCGACCACCGACACGCCGTATTCCTGTGCCGCATACTGCGCCAGACCGCCCCAGCCGCAGCCGATATCCAGCAGCGTCATGCCCGCTTTTAGCTGCAGTTTTTCGCAGATCATATGCAGCTTGTTACGCTGGGCCTCTGCCAGATTGCCCGCATCTTTCCAGTAGCCGCAGGAATACTGCATATACGGATCGAGCATCGCGGCAAACAGATCGTTACCAATATCGTAGTGCTCTTTGCCGACTATCCAGGCACGCTTACGGGACTGCAAATTAAACACTCTGGCCCCGGCGATACGCAGCAGGTCGGAGACATGCTTCGGCATTTTGCTGTCCAGACCGTGGCGCAAAATATGGGTAAACAAAATATCCAGCCGGTCGCAGTCCCACCAGCCGTCCATATAGCTTTCACCCAGGCCGAGAGAACCTTCCTGTAATATTCGCTTGAAGAAGTCTGGATTATTCACCCGAATATCCGCCGGGCCGTTGCCGTCAATATCAATCGCCATGGGTGAAATTAATTCTTCCACGATTTTCTGCCAGTGGCTGTTATTGGTCTGATGCTGCTCAGCTATTATTGTCCCCATTGCTTCCTCACCGGGATAAGTGCTCTTGCCAAATACCGCCCGCCCGATAGCGCGAGCCGCCGAAGCATCCGATATTACGCCTGCGCACAGCATGCGTGAAATGAACTTACCCAATGAAAATCATTCCATTTAGGAATAATAAAATAATAAGCAGCAATTAATTCTCAACGGGCGCCGGACTGTTGCTGAATGTTTCAGGTTAAGCAGTTAGACTGAATGCAAAACAAACAGGAGGTTTTTTTAATGCTTATCGTGATCCCCGTATTAATTCTCGTGGCGCTGGTGGTTGTAGCGGCCGGGGTAAAAATCGTGCCTCAGGGCTTTCAATGGACAGTCGAACGCTTTGGCCGCTATACCAACACCCTGATGCCGGGCCTGAATCTTGTGGTGCCGTTTATGGATCGCGTGGGCCGCAAAATCAACATGATGGAACAGGTGCTCGACATCCCTTCCCAGGAAGTCATTTCCAAAGATAACGCCAACGTCGCCATTGACGCCGTGTGCTTTATTCAGGTGGTTGACGCCCCGCGCGCGGCCTATGAAGTCAGCAACCTCGAGCTGGCAATCATCAACCTGACGATGACCAACATCCGTACCGTGCTCGGCTCAATGGAACTGGATGAAATGCTGTCCCAGCGCGACAACATCAACACCCGCCTGCTGCACATCGTGGATGAAGCCACCAACCCGTGGGGCATTAAAATCACCCGTATCGAAATCCGCGACGTGCGCCCGCCGGCCGAGCTGATTGATGCCATGAACGCCCAGATGAAAGCCGAACGTACCAAGCGCGCCTACATTCTTGAGGCCGAAGGGATCCGCCAGGCGGAAATCGTCAAAGCCGAAGGTGAGAAACAGTCGAAAATTCTGAAGGCCGAAGGGGAACGCCAGTCAGCCTTCCTTGAAGCCGAAGCCCGCGAACGTAGCGCCGAAGCGGAAGCCCGCGCCACGCAGATGGTGTCCGAAGCTATCGCCAAAGGGGATATTCAGGCGGTGAACTACTTCGTTGCCCAGAAATATACCGATGCGCTGCAGCAAATCGGCTCGGCCAATAACAGCAAAGTGGTGCTGATGCCGCTGGATGCCTCCAGCCTGATGGGCTCCATCGCCGGGATCAGCGAACTTATCGCCCAGAGCGGCAACGAGCGTAAAAAATGATCGACAGTATTCTCGCGCACCCACACGTCTTCTGGCTTGCGCTAGGCGGACTGCTGCTGGCGGCGGAGATGCTCGGCGCCAGCGGCTATTTGCTGTGGAGCGGCGTGGCGGCGGTCATCACCGGGCTGCTGGTCTGGGTACTGCCGATCGGCTGGGAAACGCAGGGCGTCTGTTTTGCCCTGCTGACGCTGGTCGCCGCCTTTCTCTGGTGGCGCTGGCTGTCCAGCCGCAAGCAGCAAATTCCAGGTGAAGTGCTCAACCAACGCGGCCAGCAACTGGTTGGCCGCCGTTTCCGTCTGGAAACCG
Source organism: Cedecea sp. (assembly GCF_036500665.1). NCBI lineage: Bacteria > Pseudomonadati > Pseudomonadota > Gammaproteobacteria > Enterobacterales > Enterobacteriaceae > Cedecea > Cedecea sp. Next base: position 81,770 of record NZ_DASYBS010000083.1, on the reverse strand, counting down.
CGCTGGTCAACGGCCGGGGGCATGTTCGCGTGGCAGACAGCAGCTGGCCGGTGACCGCCGATGAAGATTTACCGGCGGGCTGTGAGGTTGTGGTGCAGGCCGTGGAAGGCATTACGCTAAAAATTAAAGCGGTTTAGTTTATCTCGTGGCGATGGCAGCAGCCGGAAAGGTTGTCGATGATCGGGCAGTCGGCGCTTTCATCGCCAGGACAGGCTTCTGCCAGCGTCAGCAAATGCTGACGCATATTTTGTAGCTCAATAATATGCCTTTCGATATCCGCGACCTTCTGTAAGGTGCGGGCTTTTACATCCGCGCTGTGCCTCGCCGGATCGTTAAACAGGCTCACCAGCTCCTTGCACTCTTCCAGATTAAACCCGACCTGGCGGGCCTGGCGCAGCAGCGTCAGCTCATCGAGGTGCTTTTGCGTATAGCTCCGGTAGCCGTTGTCGGCGCGAAACGGCGGCGTGACCAGCCCTTTCTCTTCGTAAAAACGAATCGCCTTACTGGTTAGCCCGGTTTTTTTCGCCACATCGCTAATATTCATTTTTGCTCCTTGACCTTCCCCTTGATGGTGGGATTCTGAAAGGCGCAGCCCTGTAAGGTACTGCGCCGAATCAATATTTTAAAGACTCAACAAGCCTTTAAAACCCCCTCTTTGCCTCCAGAGTGTGGACACAATGTGGACATGCCGCTGAGAGGATTATAGCTCACAGCGTCCAGCAAATAGTCTGGTGCGAAGTGTGCGTAAACCATCGTTTGAGAAATATCCGCATGACCCAAAATTCGCTGTAAGGCAATAATGTTGCCCCCCTTCATCATGAAGTGCGTTGCGAAAGTGTGCCGCAAAGCATGGGCCGCCTGTCCATCTGGCAAGTTAGGTTTTGCAGCCTTCATCCGCAGGCGGAACGTTTTATAACTAACACGGAATAAACGCCCGGACTTGCGATTTTTAACAATGCTAGCCACCTCATCAGAGATCGGGACAACGCGCCGTTCACCATTTTTTGTGAGAGTGAACATTACCCGGTTCCCGACTATATTTTCAGCCTTAAGCTGATAAGCCTCACCCCAACGAGCACCGGTAGCCAAAAGTAAAACAGCTATACGGTAGTAATCACCTGCCGTCATCCCCAGCAAACATTCAACTTCTTCTTGTGTCAGATAGGTCATTTCGGTTTTAGGCTCTTTCAGAGCCTTGATCGCACTTACCGGGTTTTCTCCATGAAACTCGTCAATCTCTGCCATTGATTTGAATATGCCACTGAGGGCAAACAGATCATGGTTGATAGTGGATGCTTTGATCCCTTGTTCAAGTCGATAGGCCCGGTAATCAATCAGGCTCCTCGCATCAATCTGGTAAATCATTGGATCCCCCATGTCGGTGCATATGCAATTAACGGCACTGAGACGGCGATTTGCATAACTCTTGTTGCGTCCGATAAGTTGCCACCAAAGCGCTATAAATTCGCTTAAGCGTCGTTTATCTGCTGGCCGGTTCAGGTATTCATGATTCTGGTACTTCGCAATGATGCTACGCTCAAAAGCATGTGCATCGGCTTTGCGTTCAAACTTCCTACGGATGCGCTTTCCGTCGCGCCCCCGAGGTCTTACATCCACTTCATAGCGACCATCTTCGAGTTTCTTAACGGACATAAGAAATCCCTCCAATAGTCAGATCGCTATCCTGGTAACAAATAGTGAAAATGTAATGCTTATAGATTGTTAGCCAATCAGTTTCCCTGAGTGGTCTGATTGAGTTTCTCCAGGCCCATTGTGTGCGAGAGCCGGTGCTATTTGGCCTCGGCTCGGGTCAGTGCGGTCATATAAAAACCACTCCTGATACTTGTGAAACCTAGGATGCCCAAATATTTTGATAGCTGAATCTAGCGTCATCCGCGATTTACCACTCTCATACCCCAAATATGTTGTGTAGTTAATTCCTACCAAATCAACAAATTGCTGCTTATTTAGCTGTTCTGAGAAACGAATCAGCCGCAACTTCTCACCTTGATCAGTTGACATAACCTTGAGATCTCCAGATAATCGCATCTATTCAAGGTTTGCTGCATAGCAACAAACCGACTCAACAAGCCTCTATGGAGGCTAATCAAGGAGTCTAACAAATGACAGAATCACGAGAAATCGAATTAATCGCGGGATCTCAACATTTACGGCAGTTCCCGTTAGACAACGCCAGAGTAGCGCGCATCTGCAAAATGTCTCAAACGCAAGCCGATGCCATTCGCGACATGAACACCGAAGAACTACAAACACAGATCTTCGTCACCCCTGCCGAGTTTGCCTACCTCACCGGCCGCACACTCAAATCAGTTCGAAACCTGATGGATCGCGCGCAGCTTCCAGTTCACCGCGAAGGTATGCCAGGTTCAAAGCGCCCAAAACGTTTCATCATGCTTCAAGAATATTGGGAGGCTGTAGCGCATTGCCGCGCACTAGTCACTCCAGAAGAGAGGCATTACATCGACAGACTGATGCGCGACAAAGCCACTTATCGACGCACCACCGGAAACAAACACAATGTTTTGAAGCGTAATAGCCGCAATACACTATCTCATGGTCGGGCATAGGAAAACGCAGACATGAAAAAGCGCTATTCACAATATGGGGCACATGCCGGAAGCATTCCTGGATTGGTTCAGGTAAGCAAAAACATTTATGTCTTTAACGGCTTCACTATCCGCAAATCATCACGTAATGCTTTTAATCTAAGCAATTCGTATTTGATAAATAAGCGGGATGATAACGGCGGTATTGATAATTACTATGGCCGTGACTTTGCCTTAGCGGAAGCAATGCGAACCATTGAAAGGCTGAATAGTGGAAAAGGTTATGAAAACTGAAATGGTTATCGGGCTTTCTCTCTTTGCTGTTCTTGCATTGTATTTAATTCAATTTTTAATCCGCCTGCGGAGTAGAAAAGTAAAGCAGAAAAGAACTAAGGCGCTTGCTGAATATAAAGCCCGCCGTGAAGAAGTTGAACTAAAAGCCCGTAGGCAACTGTAACAGGTACACGATATGAACGATAACGCCCCATCACTTGCCAGCCTGTTAAAGCACGGTTGCCAAGTCACGCATTACCGCAATACACGCGGCTGGATTGAATGCCCGGACGGGCGTTTCTTTAAACCGGAACCAAATAAGGTGCGCTTTATTAAAGGTATGAGTAAGCCTTTTGTTTATACGAAGAAGATAAACAAAGGCTTATTTAGTGCCTTAGCAAGGTTATTCAAAAAACTGCTTTAGTAATTAAGTAACAGATAAAATTTTTTCTACCTGTCGTCACTTTATTAAGTGATGGCGCATTAACTCACCCAAAAAAAGGATAAGCCATGTTCACATTTAATTTAAATCAAGAGGTCGTAATTAAAGTCAGCGGTGAAAGAGGTCGTGTCGAGGGAAGAGCCGAGTATGTATCAGATGGCGATGGTTATTACATCCATTACCGCGCTGCTGATGGGCGTTCTGCATCACGCTGGTTTGCTGAGCACCAACTTGACTCTGTGAAATCCAGCATTACCGAAGAGCTTGCTGGCGAATAATACACCGCACCGGGAAACCGGTGCTTATCCGGGGCGTTACTTTCGAGTGGCGCGCCTGATAAGCGGCAGTGATGGGGGGATAAGGCTATGAGTATCGGGCAAGAAAAACCAGTATCCGGGCGTCAGATGTTCCTTGAACAGCGCGCGCGTTTGCAGTCGAGTATTTCGGTTTCCCGCACCAATGATACGGCGAGCCGTTTCAACCGCCTGGGCGAGACTCAGAAAAAGGCGATCATCTTGCTGGCAAACGAAGCCGCGCAGCGGTTTAAGGATCTGCCGTCCCTGACTCATTCCCATCTCACCATGCCTTTCGAACAGTTCAGCTCTCAGGACAAAGTGAGCCTGATGTTGGGCATTAAGCGCCTTGCCGAGCTGGCTGCGGCGTTGCCGTGGGAGTTTCCCGATTATGCCGCGCCACGCCTTGAAATTCAGGCGTTACGCGAATCACAACCACCCGCGCCGGATGGCGCAGTCAATTAGTCACTGAATGATTAACCAGTAGTCAGGCGCATCACCGCGCCGGGCTTCCTGCCCCCAGGAGAAAGCAAGATGATTCGATCACTACTCAAATGGCCCGGTGGCAAAAGCCGCGTGATGCCTGAATTACTGCCGCATTTACCAAAGGCTGGCTGCCTCGTTGAGCCTTTTGTTGGCGGCGCTTCCGTGTTCCTCAATACCGATTATCGCCGCTATATCCTTGCGGATATCAACCCAGACCTGATCCGCCTTTATCGTGAGGTCAAAAGCAACCCTGAGCTGGTGATTGATCTTGCCCGCCCGCTCTTTGCGACCGGCAATTCCAAAGAGGAGTACTTACAGAACCGCCGCATTTTCAACGGTACAAAAGGCTTGCTTGATGTGGCCCGCGCGGCTCTGTTTCTGTACCTCAACCGCCACGGCTACAACGGCGTGGTGCGTTACAACCAAAACGGCGGTTATAACGTGCCGTTTGGTCAGCACAAAACCGCGCCTTACTTCCCGGAAGCGGAGATCCGCCAGTTTGCTGAGAAGGCCAACGACACCAAAGCTATTTTCCTGTGCAGCTCGTTTCAAAACACCCTCAAAGTGATGGTTGGAACGGATGAAGCCATCTACTGCGATCCGCCGTACCTGCCTGCCAGCGAAACCGCCAATTTCACCCAATACCACACTGAGCCATTCACCGAGAAGCACCACCGCCAGTTAGCGGCGGAGCTGCTGGAAGTTAACCGCAAATATGGCGCGCCGGTTGTCATTTCCAACAGTGACACCGAAACCACCCGCGAGATTTACCACCGCTTCCGCCTGCATGAAATTGACGTGCAGCGCTCTGTTAGCACTGATGCCAGCAACCGCCAGAAGGCCAAAGAAGTGATTGGCGTTCTCAAGGTATGCGAAGGGTGCGGGCGCGCGGGCGGAGGCAACTGCCCGGACTGCGGGCCGTGCTGTGGTGATGCCACTTACAACGCGATGGTTGCAGCGGGCGCTTTTGATGAGCAAGGGGGTTTCTGATGGCGAGCTTAATTGAATTTTTAGAGGCGGTTGGTCTGGAAAACGTGACCGTTCAACCACTTCACCAGTGCCTTACGGGCGTAGCGATGGAAAGAAAAGGCGGTGCCGAAGTCAGCTTTTTGACAAATGAAATAACCCCATCTGATGCGTTCGGAAAGATGAAAAGAACGGCGTTCATCGTCTGGATGGACGCTGAGAAATTTGATGCTGCCCTTGAAAAAACGAAGGGGAAAGGAGCATGAAACAGAGTAAAAGCACGGTTTTATCATCAGTCCAAAATGTTGCTGTTTTCTTCAATTACGACGGTGAAACAGTAGCGTTAAAAATGACAGCCGAACAAAAGAGAGTGATCGGCCTGTTTGCTATTTCAGCCATTGAAGGTACTGCGGAACTGGTGCGGGTGCCTCATTTGTCATTACCAGCTGATCCAGAAATGGAGGCTCTGTAATGTCAAAAATCTATATCGCTGGCCCAATGAGCGGATTGCCTGGCTTTAATCGCCCGGCGTTTCACCGTGCTGCCGCGCACATTGTACGGCGTGGAAACGTTGCTCTTAATCCGGCGATTCTGCCGGATGGCTTAGAGCAAGCGGAGTATATGGATATCTGTCTTGCCATGCTTCGCTGCGCTGATGGCATCTTCATGTTGGACGGTTGGCAACAGTCTGCTGGGGCAAAGGCAGAATACGCGCTTGCTGAAAAGTTGGGGCTGGATATTCAGCACCAGGTGATTGATCGGTACATGGGCGCACGATGACCACCGCAGCAAGTGGGCGCGGCGCTCCAACGCCGCCCCCCCCGTATCCGGGTAGCGCACCAGACGCCACCCGGTACGCTTACGAATGGCAGAAGCCGAAAGCTGCCATTTGTGTTGATAAGACTCCCGTTGTTGATCTAGTCGAGCTGGGTCAAGAACAGGAGTTTTTGGCGTGGGTGAAAGTTACCCTTGCGCCGCTACCTCGCTTTATTCGTCTGCGTCTGGCTTCCCGCATTGACAGCATTCACACCATGAAGGGCAGACACATCGCCCGTCTGGCGCTGCGCGATATCATCCGCAGGGATCTGCCACCCATCAACATGGTTAATGAGCAATACGCTATTGCGATGACCGATGAGGCTAAATTTCAGGCTGATACAGCATTCAAAGGGGTAAACCCGCTTTACCACACGTTTAACACTCTTCACGGATTGGTTGAGCGCTTTAACCGCCTGCCGGACTTCACGCCGGAGGATGTTGAGCTGCTGGCGCAGGATATTGCTATCTATATGCGGTCTGTGTTGAGCGAAGTTCACGAAACGGTAGAGACGCAGAGTGATCGCAAATATGCCGAATACCTTTACACCGAAGCGGCTATCCTCGCGCGGCTTTTCTTCCTGACGCCTCCAAGCTGGGAAAAGTATTGCCGGGGCGCGCTGTTTATTGATGAAGCTACTACCGGCATCAGCAAGATGCTGGATGATCGCTATTGGCACCGTAACCTGAAAAAGTACGCTGCGCGCTGGCGCGAGCACCTGCACATTGCCTTTGGTGACGTGAAGCGGGGCGCTGCACCGTATTGCAGTAAGCACCATGTTGATGAGTGGGATGCCAGGCGTAAACGTAGCCGCGCGATCATGGCCCGTCTTGAACTGGAAGACCAGGACACCAAAGAGCGCATTTCACTGATTGAGCAGATCGATAAGAGCATTTCTAACCCGGCATTGCGCCGCGTTGAACTCATGACCCGCATTGGTGGTTTTGAGAAAGTAGCCACCGAAAGCGGCTATGCAGGCCAGTTTTTTACTCTGACAGCACCATCAAAATACCACGCCTATACCGTATTCGGTCATCGTAATGCCAAATGGAACGGTGCCAGCCCAAGAGCAACGCAGCGCTACCTTAACCGGGTATGGCAAAAGATTCGTGCTGAGCTTGCCCGCCGTGAAATTCCGGTCTTTGGCCTGCGGGTGGCTGAGTCACACCACGATGGTACGCCGCACTGGCACGGCCTGTTGTTCTCCCTGCCGGAACATTCCGCCGAGTTGCTGGAAGTTATGGAAGACTATGCCACCCGCGAGGATGCGGAAGAATTACAAGGTAAGCACGGCAACCAACCGCGCTTTGATATGAAGCCGATCGATCATGAAATCGGCAGCGCCACCGGCTACGTGGTGAAGTACATCAGTAAGAATATTGACGGCTACGCGCTAGACGGCGAAACGGACGACGAGAGCGGCAGGCCACTGAAAGAAACGTCAAAACATGCAACCGCCTGGGCATCGTGCTGGGGCATCCGTCAGTTTCAGTTTTTGGGCGGTGCGCCGGTATCTGTCTGGCGTGAGCTGCGCCGGTTCCGCAATCAGGAACAGGCTGACAAGATAAACCCGCTATTTGCTGAGCTGCACCGTGCTGCGGATGCTGGCGACTGGCAGCAATACACCCAATTGCAGGGCGGGGCACTGGTTGCCCGCCGTGATCTGCCGTTGCGCATCTGGTACCAGCAGAAAGACGAGCCAAATGATTACGGCGAGTATCTGGATCTTATCAAAGGTCTGATGATGCCAGCCGTTCACATCCCACCAATTGAAACCCGCCTGCATACCTACCGCATTGTGCGTAAGAAACCGGAGGTTTTAGACGACTCCGGGCAGGCCGTTGACTTTGATTTTGACCTTCGGGGCGCGTCCGCGCCCTCTAGGACTCGTGTCAATAACTGTACCGAGGTCAAAAAACATACAAATTCAGGGGGTGAAAATTCGCCTCCAGTTGAGCCTGAACAATATGAAATTGGTCAAATGACCCGCGAGCAGAAAAAAAGGCTCAACGAAAGCATCAGAAACTACAAACCGGAACGGCAAAAATCACCTGCTGATGAGTTTGAGGCGCTGGCTAATGCCATTACGGCATCAGATTGTGATGATATTGAGCAGGCCAGGGCCGAGAGCTATCTAAAAGTTGCTCAGGAATTGAGGCAGCAGGAAAGGGATATGCCTGCTGTTACCGGGCCAGTCCCTGTATCAGTCGATCGCATTGCGGCACTAGATGATTTTGCCAAATCTATAGGCATAGAACTGAGCACAGGTCAGTTAACGTTATTGCTACGCGGTGAGCGTTTGCGAATTGATGGCTTTATTGTCTCCGCAACCAGCAGCGGAGAGCTGAGACGCAGAAAAGATAACGGCGCTGACCGTAAGACTGCCGATTTGTGGCAGCATATGAAGCTAAGTCATAATGTTGACAGCAGAGATATTAGGCATGATCCCGTTGGCAGCTATGCGGAAATGTTGAAAAAAGCTGATCCGGCTGCGTGGGACAGGTTGTTTGGCACCAGGAATCAGGGGCAGCGCGTATGTTTGACGAAGAACAGCGAGAGCAGGAAGTAATTGATTTCATCAGTAACAAAATTAAGCGATGCCGTAAGTGTGGTAACGAGCTGCATTACAAGGAAAAGTATTATTTTAATGATCGCATTTGCTGCACTTGCAAGGGGTTAAAACCGTTTGACGCTCCCGAAGATATTGCTTTGTCTGAAAGCTGCGAGCCAGAACCAGCGCGGCTGGCAGATCAAGGCCATGATGCGCGAACCAGTACCGAGCGTGAGCTATTTAACCGATATCCCGAATGGCAGTTGATGAATGAGAGGGCGGCAAAGAAATGGCGTGAAGAGCATCCGCCTGAAGAAAGCTGTCTCCCATCTTCCCGTTCAGCGGTAAATTCCGCAGAGCCATTGTCTGTTGAGCGAATCAATGAGCTGATGGCTAAATATGACGCCAGTGAAGCCGTGGATATCAGGCAGGAAGAGCTGATATCGCTGCTGTGGGAAGTGCTCTACCACCGCAAAATTAATCCAGTTTTCTGAGATGGGTTTATCTCAGGTGTGCAAGACCACCGGAAAAGAATCAAATGGCAATCGTTATAACCTTCGCAACTTGTTGCGTAGGTTATAACGATTCTGCGGGCGCGGGCGGCAAAGAGTCCGCTAGTGCCACAACGTGGCGCTCAATGCAAATAGGTCTGGCTCAGGTGATAGCGTTGCTTGTTGTACGTTTGTGTTGTACATTTAATATGTACATCAAAGGAGGTCATATGCGAACCTATACCACATCTCAGGCCCGGCAAAACATTGCTGAGGTAATGGAAGCGGCTACGGCTGGCGAACCTGTAGAAATAACCCGCCGCGATGGTTCTGCCGCTGTGCTTATCAGCCGGGATGATTTCAATGCGTGGCAGGAAGCAAAGCTTGATGCTGAATTTGCCGAAATTATGGGGCGACACGGTCGTACCATTAAGGCGCTGGCCGACAGATGAAATGGATCAGCGCTCAGGAGGTGATAGCGTTCCATGATCGTCTGCTTGCAGCTTTGCCCGGCGTTCAGGGGATGCCAGAACCGGGAAGAGCAGAGGCGATCATTTATCGTGTTCAGAACCAGCTTTACTATGAAGGCGTTGAGGATATCCACGAACTCGCTGCGATGTATCTCGTCGCCATTTCGCGTGGTCATATCTTTAATGATGGCAACAAGCGAACCGCCTTTTTCGTTGCGATGGCTTTTTTAAAGCGCAATGGTATTGATATCCGTGATGAAGGTAACGAACTGGAAGAACTAACCGTATCCGCAGCGACGGGGTCACTAAGCAGCGGTGATGTTGCTGCTGTTTTGCGCCGACTATCCATCAATCCCTTACTAATCTGAAAAGCTACCTTTTAAAGGTGGCTTTTCTTTCTTCCTGGCCTTCTTTCCCTGTTGCACAATAGTGCACAAATTTGCACAATTTTTTTGAAGCTATTTATATCCTTTCCGCCCTGTGGCGGCGCGGTCTGCCCCCGGATCGGCAAATGCACAAAAAACGAAGCAAATGTCGCGCGCAGGTGACGGGGGAACAGCCCACGCGGCGGAGGGTCGGGAGGTGATGCCTTTAATTGCCATTCTCCGGCCTTTTTCGCCTTCTCCGCGCGTTTTCTCACGTCTGGATGTGTACGGGGGTAAGTTGCAGATTGCACCTGCCAGAATGGCGTTCATGCGCTCTGAGTGAGGGGTGTTAAAGGTCGTGCCGAGTGGTGCTCAGGTGGTGGCCGGTCATGCTAGGATTGAAAATTATTGAAGGAGAACCGCCGCATGATGTGCGGCGGGTAGGTCGGGTTACTCGTCTTTGAGCAGTGCGTAGGGATTAAAGCGGATCACTTCCTGACCGAGCCAGTCATTGACGCCTTTCATTGCTTCCATCACAGGCAACATTTCGTTGATGGCAAAGACGCGCGCCGCTTTCTCAACATCACCGAGCGATCCGTTGCCTTCCGGCATTGCGCCCATCAGTTGCGGCGGGATGCGGTGAGCGTCGCGCAGATCGTTGCGCGTTGCTGATTTGATGTTAAGAAACTCATCCTTTGCCGATATCTGGCTGAACGGCAACAGTTGCACGCCGTCTTTGCCGCCGCCCGGCGCGTGGATCAGCACGTTTTTGAAGGAGCCTTTCCCTCTGGCCTGTGACAGAGTCTTTTGCACCACCTTTATGCTTTCCTGATCCACCTTCTCCGAACCTACATAGAGAATACATCCGGCATGGGAGCCGTTGTCGTAATAGAGTTTGCGGAACTTATCGGCGGAATGTGACAGGCTGGCGGACAGAAGCGCCCCCATGTATTCCGGCATACCGTAGATTTCCTGATGAATATCCGGGTTCATGATGTGGCAGACCTCGCCCGCCTTGAACTCGTATTCATCTTTCCACTGCCGGATAAACCAGTAGGTATCAAGATCGCTTCCCCGTCGCGTGTTCAGCGCCGGAACATGCTTAAGTTTTAGCGGCTCTCCCAGGCGATTAGACCGACGCTCAAGATAGGCATTGCCGAAGACAAACCAGTCCAACGCAAACGCAGAGAAGGCCTGCCGCGAGAGTAACGGATGAGGGATATAGCACCCGGTCAGCACATTGCGTTTGAAGTAAAGCGCCGACTGATGTAGCGGGGACTGCGCGAACGCACGGGTTAACCCCTTCCAGTCTATTGGCGTCTCGTAGTACCGGCCGTTATCGACGCAGCACATGCTGTCCAGCAGATCATAGCCGTCTGTTACCGAATATGGCCCGTCAAACGTGAACGCGCTGAGCGCCGGATCGCTTCTGAGCGCGTCAGATATATCAGGCTGTCCGGCACTGCCACTGCTGGCGGTGTGTTTGTTTTTATAGGTGCGCTTCTTCATCAGAACTCCATAGCAAACCCGCCGCTGCCACTCTCCTGGCCCAGCGGTTCGTTAATGATGGCGAGCATATTCGCCCAGGCTAAATCCCCGTGGCTGACGCCGCGCGAGCGGTCAGTGTCATAGGTGATGAATCCGCCAGGTGTCTTTACCTTGCGAACAGAGTTAAAGGCGTTGATCAGGGCACGCTCACTGCGATCATATTCCCAGCGACCGGCGCGGATCAGCTGTAGCATTTTCAGCACAAGGGCGCGCTTTGACGTCATTGACATGGTGTAGGGCATTGCCATCGGGAAGAACTTCTTCACTATCTGGTAAACGGCCTCACCGTTGCCGCCCGTCACGTCGATGCCGACATGCTGAACGTTGTATTTGAAGGTGAGGTTTTCGATAACTTTCGCCTGCTCTTCAAATTCAAGGCCGCGCACCTGTTCCGTTTCCACCGTGCGGAATTTACCGCCCGGCACCAGTGGCGGAACCACAACGCAAATCGCGCCGCTGTCACCGTTGCCGCTGCTGCCGTTGGCGTCATAACCTATCCACACCGGGCGGTTACCCATCGGCCTGGACGCAAAAGGTTTCCAGTCCGGCCATTCGTCGTAACCATCTGCCCCGCAGCCAATCAGGGCGTTAAGGTTGAAGGCTGACTCGCCATCGCGCACGAACTCGCACATGTACAGGTTGCGGAATTCATCCTCACTGTTTTCATCCTGAATTTCTTCAAGGTCGGTATATTCCCAGCCGTGGTCTATCACGTCCTTCAAAGTGACAATCTGACGCCAGGTTTTATCCGGGCATAGCAGGCCGCTGTTCAGCGTTTTCCAGCCCACATCAAACGCTTTGCGCTGTGCCTTCGGGCGTTTCTCATTCCAGCGATCGCCCGTCCAGAACGGGTAGGCCTCATGGGTCTCGCCTGACGGCGTGGAAAAGTAGGTACGCGTCAGCCCCTTCAGCGTTGCCATCGCACCTGCAACCTTTCGCAGGTTGGTGAAGTTGCTGACCCAGAAGAATTCGTCAAACTTCAGGTTGCCCGTATATGACTGCGCTGTTGCAGCGGACGTGCCGAGGAAATGCAGCTCTGCGCCGTTACTCAGTACGATTTTGTCACCGCCCTTAAGCTCAACGTCCACCTCTTCCGCCATCTTCTGAATGAATCCCCTGAACTGGTGCGCCTGACGGCGGGATGCAGACAGAAATATCTGGTTGCGCTGGTACGGGTATTTCACATCATCGCGCAGCGCATCAAGCAACGCCTCGCGTGCAAAGTACCAGGTTGCGCCAATCTGGCGGGACTTCAGTATCATGCGGTTTCGGTGGTGGCGTTGCTCATACCAGCCGCGTTGATGCCACGAAAGGGAATCAAGTATTTTCTCCCGCAGCGCGACGATCTGTTCTTCGGTGAAGTGGTTTTTCAGCTTGCGCTTGCGCGGCTTTTTGCCCGCGCCAGCCCCTGCCGGTTGTCCGTCAGACAGCTTTTTCAGTTGCCGGGTCAGCAGGTCAATCTCCTTGAAGTCTCCCCCGGTCTTGTCTTTCTTGTCCGTAAGCTGGATGAGGCGCGCATCCATCGACTGGCTGACGCGCTGGACGGGCGGTGTTTCATCCCATTCATCGCGTTTCTTCCAGGCGTAAATTGTGTTCTGATTAATCCCCATCAGGCGCGCGATCTCCGCTGGCGGGTAGCCCTGCCAGTAAAGTTGTTTTGCCCTCTGACGTACAAAAGCGTCCTGTATCATCTGCCCTCCACCGTTTATGGAGTGAAGATTACCCCGCGCGCGATCCCGCTATCGCCCCCTTTATGGTCTGGCCTTCCTCCGACAACAAAACCTCGTTGAGACAGCAAGTTACGCTCTGCCATCATGGCCGTACAGAAACCACTCAACAGGATTATCGACATGGCTAGCGCAGCTAAACCAGCCCGTAAGAAATTCCGCGTTGCTGTCTCCGGTGCCACCGTTGACGGGCGTGAAATTCGCCCTGAGCACCTTCGTGATGCAGCAGCAAACTACAGCCCGGACGTGTACGGCGCACGCGTCAACGTGGAGCACTACCTTTCGCCGTTCCCCGGCAGTGATTTCGGCGCGATGGGTGATGTGACGGCGCTGAGTGCTGAAGATATCAGCGAAGGCCCGCTCGCCGGGCGCACCGCGCTTTACGCCGAGATCGAACCTTCTGAGCGCATGAAGAAGTTGACGGAAGAAGGTAAGAAAATTTACTCCAGCATTGAACTGCATCCGCAGTTTGCGCTTAACGGCAAGGCGTATGTCATGGGGCTGGCGATGACCGATACCCCGGCCAGCCTCGGCACCGAGCGCCTGAAATTTGCCGCGCAGCAGCGTCAGCAGGTTATGTCCTTCAACAATCAGCAAGGTGAAGCCCCGCTGTTCACCGATGCCATTGAGGCAGAAATCATCGAACTGGCCGAGCAGCGCAGCGATGAAGGTAAGCAGTGGTTCGGGCGCGTCATGGGGATTATCGGCAAAGGCCGTAAATCTGACGGTGAGCAGTTCAGCCAGGTGCGTGACGCCGTGGAGAACGTCGCCCAATCCCATGCCGATCTGCTGGACAGTTTTAATGACCTGAGCCGCGCCCGCGAGCAGGACAGCCATGCCATCCAGAAGCTGACCTCCGATCTTGCCGCGCTGACCAGCAAGCTGGGAAGCACAGACGCCAATTTCAGCCAGCGGGAACCCGCGAGCGGTGGCGCTAACGCGCAACTGGCTGATTACTGATATTCACAAAGAGAGCAGAGAACATGGATAACAATACCCGCCAGCTGTTTGATCAGTACATCGCCCGGCAGGCACAGCTTAACGGCGTATCAACCGCCGCTATTGCTGCAAAATTCGCTGTAGACCCGACGCGTCAGCAGCGCCTGGAGCAGGCCGCACAGGAAAATGATTCCTTCCTGAGCAAAATTAACGTGTTTGGCGTCAACCAGCAGATCGGCCAGAAAGTCCTGATCGGCAGCAAAGGCCCGATGGCTGGCGTAAACAACAGTGTTACCAGTCGTCGCAACCCTGGCTCAAATCATTCAATGGAGCCGTTCGACTACATGTGTCGCAAGGTCAACTATGACTACGGCATCAGCTATGAACAGCTTGATGCGTGGGCGCACATGCCGGAGTTCCAGCCGCTGATCAGTAAGGCAATGGCCCGCCAGATGTCGCTTGACCGCATCATGATTGGCTTTAACGGCGTGAAGTACAGCGACCCGTCTGACCGTGCCGCTAACCCGCTGTTGCAGGACTGTGGCATTGGCTGGCTGGAAAAAATCCGCCAGGAAGCGCCGCACCGCGTCATTTCCAATGTGACGATCACCTCGCGCGATGAAGATAACAAGATTGTCGCAAAAGGCACCTACGGCAACATTGGCGCTGCGGTGTACGACGCCAAAAACAGCCTGATGGATGAATGGCACAAGCGTAACCCGGATAACGTAGTAATTCTGGCGGGTGACCTGCTGACGAGCAGCAATTTCTCGGCCATCAACGCCTTAAGCCAGACCAACCCGAATACTGAAATGCTGGCCGGTCAGCTGATTGTCGCGCAGGAGCGCGTAGGCAATATGCCGACCTTTATCGCGCCTTACTTCCCGGTAAATGGCGTGCTGATCACGCCGTTCAAAAACCTGTCGGTGTACTACCAGCGTGGCGGTCTGCGCCGGACGATCAAAGAAGAGCCGGAATACAACCGTGTCGCAACGTATCAGTCGTCAAACGATGACTTCGTCATTGAAGACTACGGCAATGTTGCGTTCATTGACGGCATTCAGTTCGCCCAGGCCGAACCGGCAGGCGAGTGACAGAAGCGGCGGGGCATTGCCCCGCCATGACGGGGAGAAGTGACGATGTTAACACCGGCACAACGACATTTTCAGAAGGTCATGGCAGAACGCCGGGGCCAGGCGGATGAAGAATCCGATATCCAGCGCACCGCGCATGAGCAAATTCTGCATCGCCTGCGTATGGACTTGTCCCGCCTCAGCGGCGTGCAGTCCGAAGAAACCAAAGCCGAAATGAAAAAATCCATGCTGCCTGAATACGAGGGATGGATTGAAGGCACGCTCGACGGCGACAGCGGGCGGCAGGATGAAGTCATTACCAGGCTGATGGTCTGGGCGATTGACTGTCGTGACTATGCGCTTGCGTTGAGGCTGGGGCGCTACGTGGTACGCCACGGGTTGACGCTGCCGGATAACTTCAACCGCACGGCAGCGACCTTCCTGACTGAAGAAATGAGCAAGCCACTGTTGACGCTCGCGGCTGCTGATGCCGACGCTGATTTGTCGTCCGGTATCGCAGTGCTTGACGAAGTGGCGGAAATTGTCGCCGACAGTGATATGCCGGATGTGGTGCGCGCCAAGTTGTGTAAGGCCCGTGCACTTGCCCGCCGTAGTGCGACTGATATCACGACCAAAGCGGAAGCGCTGGCGCTGTTCCGTGAGGCGCTGACGCGCAACCCCAACGCCGGGGTGAAAAAAGAGATTGCCACGCTTGCCCGTGAAGTTAAGAAGCTGTCTGCGGATAGCGGCACGGGTGAATGCGATACGGCCAGCACCGACAAAACTGACGGTACTGCAGAGCCTGTTCCTGAAAAGACCACCACCGCCAGCGCAGCAGGTACAGCAACGGCGCGTAAAACCACGACTAAGACGGCAACAGGCAAAGCGACAAAACGCAAGCCTGCCAGCCAGAAAAAGAATTAACGACTTCGGCCCCGTCCGACAGGCGGCGCGGGTGGATATCTGCCCATTTACGGTCTTTTAACCACCCGCCCACCGCCTGATTTATGGGAGATAAGTGCATGAGCAGCCTTGTGGCTAATAAGCGCGTGTTGCCTGCCGACAGCGATACCCCCGATGTTGATGATGGTGATACCACCGTCAGTGCCGGGGACTTCTGGCCGGTGATTAAACTCGCCGATCTCCGTCTGGCCGCGCGCATCACAGGTGGTATCACCACGTCCAGGCTGATGCACGTCACCACGGAAGCGGTCGCCCATGTTACCGCGCAGTTGCTGGACTGGCGCGCCGGTCAGCTCAAAGCAGGTTTTCAGACTCTGGAAGATGTGCCTTCAGCCCTGCCGTCAGGTGAAACGGAAAAGCTGGTTATCAACGGTGAAAACGTGAAGGTGTACCGCTTCCGGCGTGCAGTCTATTCGATTGCCAGGGCGCTGGTACTCGAAGGCTATCGCGACGTTGATACCACGGCGAAAGGCGACAAAGACGCCGCCGCGCTTGACCTGCAACGGGATGATCTCTGGCGGGATGCCCGCTGGAGTATTGCTGACATTCGCGACACGCCGCGACTCTATGCGGAGCTTTGCTGATGAAAGTAAAGGCATTGCAGGGGGATACGGTGGATTTGCTTTGCTGGCGTCACTACGGCACCACTCAGGGCGTGACCGAAAAAGTGTTATCTGCCAATCCCGGACTGAGCCAGCAGGTTTTTCTTGATGCCGGTCAGGAGATTGAACTGCCGGAAATCGCGAGCAAAGCGCAGCGGGAGATGGTGCAGCTTTGGGATTGAGAGGTTGCCATGAGCGACGTACCTACGGGGATGCTGGAACAAACAATGAAATGGATTGCTACATATCTGCCGACGCTCTACGCGGCAGGTGCAGCGTTGAGCATATCGGCGCTGATGAGTCTGTATGACGGCCAGTCAATGCTGAAAACCGCTACCGGTTCACTGGTCTGCGGGATTGTCACGCTGGCGGTTGCCGGATCGCTTGAATATCTGGGCCTGCCATCCAATGCCGTCACCTTCGTGGGCGCGTCAATCGGATTTATGGGGGCTGACAAGGTACGCAACAAAGTGACCGGCTTTATTGAAACCCGTATCGGGGGAGCGAAAGGAAATGAGTGAATTTAAATTCAGTCAGAGAAGTGAAAATAACCTGAAAGGTGTTAACGCTGACCTTGTGAAAATCGTCCGTCGTGCCCTTCAGATTTCAGCCGTCGATTTTGGTATCACCGAAGGGTTGCGCTCTGTTGAGCGGCAAAAACAGCTTGTTGCTGAGGGGAAAAGCCAGACGATGAACAGCAGGCATATTTCAGGCCATGCGGTGGATGTGTTTGCGTACCCCACTCCGGCAGGCTCATGGGACTGGAAATATTACCAGCAGATTTCCGACGCCTTCAAACAGGCAGGCAAAGAGCTGAATATTCCCGTTGAATGGGGCGGCGACTGGAAGACCCTGAAAGATGGGCCGCACTTCCAGCTACCTTATGCGGTTTACCCTGCATGATTCCGGCATGGTTCAGGTCACACTGGCGCGTCCTTCTGGTTGCGCTAATTCTGGGGGGCGCGTTCTTTTCTGGTTCATGGCACGGCACCCGTCAGGCTAATACGGCCTGGGCGCTGAAATGGAAACAGCGTGATGCTGACGATGCTACAGAACTGGCTAAGCGTCAGGTAGAGGCCAGGGAAGAAGAACAACGCCGACAGGGGGAAGTTGATGAGATCAGAAAACAAGCCCGCCAGCAGCTTGCTGGCGTCCAGGCTGATGCCGATCGTGCCCGTGCTGCTTCTCGTGGGCTGCACGACAGGGCCGATAAACTCGCCAGGCAACTGGCAGAACGTGAACGCGCCTGCGGTGCCGGTACTACCGGCAGAGGCGAGACAGAAACCAGCGGAGCCGTATTGCTCGCCGACCTGTTCCGCCGCGCTGACGAGCGAGCGGGAGAGCTGGCAAGAGAGGCTGATGAGGCAAGAGCCAGAGGGCTGGCCTGTGAAGCCGCATACGGTTCAATAGCGACTCCGCCTAAGAGGTAGCGCCATGTTAAAAGCTGATTCACTACGCGAGACCCTGACCAGCGCTAACAAATGGTGCAGGGCCAACCCTGAAGCCTTCACCGTTTTTGTGGAAGAAGGGAACATCGAGACGACCGGCGAAACACCATCGTTTATGTACCGTTATACCCTGGTGCTGTTTGTGATGAATTTTGCCGGTGATATTGATGATTTCACGTTGCCGTTAATGGCATGGCTCTGGCACAACCAGCCCGATCTGCTGCTGAACCCTGAGAAAAACCGGGACATTAAATTTACGACCCTTATCAACAACGACGATACCGCCGACATTCTTTTTGAAATGCCGCTGCGCGAGCGCGTGAAGGTCACTCTGGATGCAAACGGCATTCCGCGCGCGGAACATTTGCCGGAGCCTAAGCCGCGCATCCCGTCAGCGGACGGTGACTGGAGCGCCATCTTTGAGGATGTGACATGGGAGGCTGACGCCCATGAGTAACGATCTCTTCCGTGAGCTGGATCAGGTCTTCAGCGACATACTGGCGGGCACCTCTCAGGCCGGACGTATTCGCACCGCCCGCGCGGTTGGTCAGGCACTGCGAAAGAGCCAGCAACAGCGCATTAAAGCCCAGCAAAACCCGGAAGGCTCGCCATATCCTGCCCGCCGTCGCCGGGTGCTACGTTCTCAACAGGGCATTGTGTTTGTCTGGCAGGGCGAGATACGCCGCCTCAAAAACTGGCACGGTGGCCGGGGAAAATACGGGCGAACCATTACCGGCTTTGACGAAGAGCGCAACGATATTCGCACCTTTTACCGCAGCGACATTGAGCGTTACATCGAGATCAATACACGCTCAGTGCGCCGCAGCACCGCAAAGAAAGTGCCGATGTTTCAGCGGCTGCGCAGCTATCGCTTTCTCAAAATGCGCGCTGATGCTGGCGGCACTTCCGTGGGTTATGACGGTGTGGTGGCACGCATTGCGCGTGTGCACCAGTACGGCCAGCGCGATCAGGTCGGGCCGGGTGCCTTTGCTAAATATCCTGTGCGTGAGCTGCTGGGCTTTACCGCTGGCGATGAGCGGATGATTACGGAACAGGTGGTTAACAGCCTGGGGAGTGCCGCACGATGAGCGCTGAACTGATCCGCCTGCTGGAAAATATCCTCCGCGTCGGCGTCGTTATTGCTGTTGATGAAGAGAGCTGGCGCGTGCGCGTGCAAAGCGGCGAGCTTCAGACCGACTGGCTGCGCTGGAACACCACGCGCGCCGGGGCATTCAGTATCTGGGTGCCGCCTTCCATGGGTGAGCAGGTCTGGCTGGGCTGTATCGGTGGCAACCCTGAAACAGCGGTCATTATCGGCAGTCTCTACAGCAGTGACAACCCTGCGCCGGGCAGCAGCCTGAAAGAGATTGTGCTGACAGCGCCAGACGGAGCCTCTTTCCGCTATGACGCAGAAGCCAGTGCGCTGGAAGCGCAGGGCATGAAGACAGCACATATCAAAGCCTCTGCCAGCGTCACGCTTGAAACACCGATTGTGGAATGCACCAACCATCTGAAAGCGCGGACGTTCGAACTGTCGGAGGGTGGCACGATGAAGGGCAATGTTACCCATTCTGGCGGATCGCTTTCGTCTAACGGGGTGACGGTTCATTCGCACGTGCATGGTGGTGTGCAGGGTGGTGTGCAGGGTGGCAGCAGCAACACCGGGGGGCCGAAATGACAGTCCGCTATACCGGGATGAACCCGGACGGCACGGGCCAGCTTACCGATACCGATCAGCTGTGGAATTCAGTACGCGACATACTGACCACGCCGCTGGCAAGCCGGGTTATGCGGAGGGACTACGGCAGCATGATCCCTGATCTGTTGGATGAACCACAGAACGAAGTGACGCGCCTGCAATGTATGAGTGCGGCGGTGATCGCCCTGACGATGTGGGAGCCGCGTATTGCCCTGAACGGCATCAATATCAGTTATTCAAAGGATGGCGCTGTTACCGCTGAACTGGTCGGCATTATCACCGAAACCATGCAGACGGCAGGCAGTGCGCTGACGCTAAGGAGTGGCAGCAATGGCAACAGTTGATTTATCGCAGCTACCGCAGCCGCAAATTATCGAAGTGCTGGACTTTGAAGTCATTCTCAGCAAGGTCAAAGCCGTCATGCTGGCGGCATTCCCGCAGGAACAGCAGGCTTCTGTTGCCGCCGCGCTGGAGCTGGAATCCGAACCGCTGAACGTGATCGCCCAGGTAGTTGCTTACCGTGAAATGATGCTCAGGCAGCGGATTAATGACGGTGCGGCGGCGTGCATGTTGAGCCATGCCGTATCGTCCGATCTTGATAATCTCGCGGGCAACCTGAACACCGAACGCCTGATCATCACCCCAGAGACGGCAACTACTGACGCGGTAACGGAAAGTGATACCGCACTGCGTTTGCGGGCGCAGGCTGCGTTTGAAGGGCTAAGCGTGGCGGGGCCAACTGGCGCATATGAATATTTTGCCAAAAGTGCCAGCGGAAAAGTGGCGGACGCCAAAGCGATCAGCCCGTCGCCTGCCGTGGTGGTGGTCTCTGTGCTGTCCACCGAAGGCGACGGCACTGCCAGTGCGGAATTGCTGGCGACGGTGGATAAAGCGCTGTCTGCTGACGATAAGCGCCCCGTTGCCGATCGTCTGACCGTTCAGGCAGCGGAGATAGTGAATTATCAGATCAATGCGCTGCTGTATTTCTACCCCGGCCCGGAGTCTGAACCAATCCATACCGCCGCACAGGACGCGCTTCAGTCCTGGCTGAATCAACAGGGAAAGATTGGCCGTGATGTTGCCCGCTCAGCCATTATGGCGGCGCTGCATGTTCAGGGCGTGCAGAGGGTGGAGCTGCTGGAGCCTGACAGCGATATTGTGATCGCCGATACGCAGGCGGCGCGGTGTGAGTCTTTCACGATTGAGACCGGGGGCACCGATGAATAACAACATGCTGCCGCCTTCGGCCAGCAGCTTTATGCGCAGTACGGAGAAGGTGACGGAACGGCTTACCGATATTCCTGTTGACCTGCGTAAGCTGTGGAACCCGGACGAATGCCCCGCAGATCTTCTGCCTTATCTCGCCTGGGCGTTGTCAGTTGACCGCTGGGATAAGAACTGGTCAGAACAGACCAAGCGGCAGGTGATTAAAGCCTCCTGGCTGGTTCACCGTCAGAAAGGCACTATTTCCGCTTTGCGCCGTGTCGTTGAACCTTTCGGCTTTCTGCTGCGCGTGATCGAATGGTGGCAAAGCGATGGAGAGCCAGGAACCTTCAGGCTTGAAATCGGTATTCAGGAACAGGGGATTACGGAGGAAACCTATCTTGAGCTTGAGCGCCTTATTGACGATGCCAAGCCGAGAAGCCGCCACCTGACTGGCCTGTCCCTTTCGCTTCAGTCGCAGGGGTATATCGAAGCCGGGGCGGGATGTTATATCGGCGATACGCTGACCGTTTACCCCTATTTTCCTGAAACCATATCCGTGGGCGGTGGTGACTACACCGGCGCGGCAGTCCATTTAATTGATACCGTGGAGATTGCAAGTGGCGACTAAATATTTTGCCCTGTTAACCAATATCGGGGCGGCAAAACTGGCAAACGCCACGGCATTGGGTGCGCAGGTTGAGATCACCCAGATGGCCGTAGGTGATGGCAATGGTGCGCTACCGACACCGAACCCGGCACAAACCGCGCTGACGCATGAGCTGCGCCGCGCGCAACTTAACATGCTGACTATCGACCCGGTAAATACCAATCAGATCATTGCGGAACAGGTCATACCGGAAGACGTGGGCGGATGGTGGATCCGTGAAATCGGCCTGTTTGATAAAGACGGCGATATGATTGCAGTTGCCAACTGCGCAGAGACCTATAAACCGCAGTTGCAGGAAGGCAGCGGACGTGTGCAGGTTATTCGCGTGATCCTGATTGTCAGCAGTACCGAAGCGGTAACGCTGAAAATCGATCCGTCCGTGGTGCTGGCAACCCGTAAATATGTTGATGATGCTGTTATTGAAGTTAAGGCATATGTAGATCAGAAGCTGGCCGCGCATCTTGCCGCCGCTGACCCACATCCCCAATATCTCAAAACAGCGGATATTGATAAATATATTCCAGTGGGCTTCCCACTTCCGTGGCCGCAGCCAACGCCGCCAGGCGGTTGGCTTAAGTGCAATGGTGCAACCTTCGATAAAGTCAAATATCCGAAGCTGGCGACGGCTTACCCCTCTGGCGTATTACCAGATTTGCGCGGTGAGTTCATGAGAGGTTGGGATGATGGTAGGGGCGTGGACTCCGGGCGTAGTCTGCTATCGGCGCAGGCCGATGCTATTCAGAATATCGTCGGTACATTCGGAAGAACTCAGCTTTTTAAGGATACAATGTATACCGGGCCGTTTAATCAAATCGATCAGATAGGATCAGTTGGTTTATCTCCTGCACCAGGCCCTGATGTTGGGTATGGTGCCTGCAACTGGTCGTTTGATGCTTCCCGCGCGGTACGAACGGCGACGGAAACCCGCCCTCGCAGCGTGGCGTTTAACTTTATCGTGAGGGCAGCATAATGGCGAAGGCAAAATTAAACAGTGAGTTTATCGCCACTGTGGCGGGTGATGTTACCGTATTTAACTACGATGGTGAGACGTACGAGTATCTTTCTTCATCGGTTGAGTATCTGGCTGTAGGCGTCGGTCTTCCCGCAAATTCCTGTACTGATGCACCAGGCGAAGCTAAAGCCGGTTCGGCCATTTGCCGGACAGCAGATTTTACCGCCTGGGAATACGTCGCCGATCATCGGGGTGAAACGGTATACAGCACTGAAACAGGTGAGGCGGTTATCGTTTCTTTGCCCGGGGATTACCCGGAAGGCACTACAACTCTGGCACCGTCTACGCCTTACGATACATGGAGCGGTAGCGAGTGGGTGACGGATAACGAAGCACAGCACAAGGCAGACGTGGAGGCAGCAGAACAACAGAAATCTGCGTTACTTGCAGAGGCACAAACGACGATCAGCTTGTGGCAGACGGAATTACAGTTAGGCATTATCAGCGATGAAGACAAAGCCAGTCTGATCGCCTGGATGAAATACATCAAAGCTGTGCAGGCGGTGGACACGTCGAAAGCGCCGGATATCACTTGGCCGGATAAGCCTGAATAAGTTTTCATTCCGTCACGTATGGCCGGTTCTAACCGTGCTGGCCATGTGTATCGAGTACAGTCATTTTTAACGGTGCTGCAGCACTGTCAGTTATGGCGGTGTGTTCCGGAAGGTGAAGCGGGCAAATGCCCGCTTTAGTTTTATGTGGATACCGTCAGAACAGGCCAGACAGCGTACTACTGGCAGAGTTGTAGGCAGACGTGGCTTTATCCTTCAGCCCTGAAAGCAGATCGCCAACGGACGATGCTTGCAGGCGTTCGCGAAGGTCTTCATCGCAGCGCTGGAAGCTGATCGAAAACTCTATTTTTTTCGCCTTTCCGTAGCGGTCAAACTCTGTATGCGTGGCCTGTAGTCCGGTCAGCACATACATGCCGTAAATCTGCCCTGCGCCGCTGATTAAAGGCCACGGACGCCCGGTGTATGCCTGCGTTGCCAGCACGGTAAGAGATACGTCTCCGCCCGTAATTTCCGGGTAAAGCACCCCGTCAAGGTTGATCTGCGTCTCACCAGCGCCTATGTACTGCCATTTTGCTGATCGGTTGATGCGATCATTCTTCACATGACGCCAGTTCAGTGAGTGCCGCAGTTGCTGGTAAGGCAGTGTCTTCAGTTCAAAAACGAACATCCCGTATATCATCATCATAATGTTGCCTCCCCTTAATCTCTGTCTTTGAAGCTGCCGCGATTGAGCCGCGCAAGGCGGGCCATTTCGGCATTCACTGCGTCGGCGGCAATCCGGCCAATTTCGCGCGCGTCCTGCCGGTCAACGCCGTGCAGATGTACGTGGATTTCGCCCGTAAAGCCTCCAGTGGCAACCGGTATACTGCTGGCGTTGCGGCTGACTGGCAGAAGTTCCGCTTGTTTAACGGGAAGCGATGCAGCCACCACTGCGGGGCGTGCGCTTAACCCGTTGTTCCTGACCGTGCTGGCCAGTTGCGATTCCTTCCATTCCCCACGAACGGCCAGCGCACGCGGCAGGTTTTTAAACACGATATCGCCGGGGCCGATCTTCTTCGTGTTATCGGCTGTCGCTTTGGTGTTGCTGTCGATGTTCTGCAATCGACGCATAGTGCCGTTATCGCCGGTCAGCGGTGATGTGGGTTGCGGTGCTCCAGGTGGAACGTTTTTCACCTCAACTTTTTTCGGTGCAACCTTCGCGATATCTCCCTGAAGAAGGGCGACTTTGTCCTGAAGAACAGCCATGCGCTGTGCGTCTTCGATCTTCTTCCTGGCTTTTTCGGCCTCATCTGGCAGAACGCCGAGCTTTTCAAGGATCCAGGCTAATGTATCCAGCAGCATTTTTGCGGGAGCCAGGACAAGCTGGAGCGCACCGCCCAGGACATTGCCGAACACCTCACCGGCGCTGGCGCATTTATCCAGTGTTTCTTTGCTGGATTCCATTGGGGAAAGTAGAGATTTGAACCAGTTAAAGACCTGGCTGATACCGTTGCTCATCGCATCAAAGATGGGGCTGAATTGCGCAAAGGTCTCACGTAATGGGGCCAGCCTTTCCATGATGCCGGTGAACACGCCAGCAAAAAAAGCTTTAAGAGGCTCCCAATACCGCCAGATAAGCACTCCGGCAGCAATAAACGCCGCCACTATCAGGCCAATCGGACTAAACAGCAGTGACAGTGCTGTACCCAGCATAGAAACAGCAGTAGTGATCATGCTCCATATGGCCGGTAAACCTGTCAGGCGGAGGGCAAGCATTCCGAGGTTTTTAGTCAGTGCAACCAGCGCGGCACCAGGTGCAAGAAATACCCCCATAAGTGCGCCACGCATAGCGGGTATGATGGTTGAAACTCCCCGCATTTTCCCTGCTAACGAGCCGAGAACTGGCCCCCATCCGCGCACGCTTGCCATTGCCGGGCCAGAAGCCGTGCCGAGTGTTCGCAGAGCGGCAACCGTTCCGGCTATGCCCCTGCCTCCTGTCAGCAGGGTAAAACCTAACTGGAGTTTAGCCAGTGGCCCCATCAGCAGGCCGATCGCCAGCGATGTACCGCCAATGGCGGCGGTCAGTGCCAGAACGCTACCACCGACAACCAGCAGGGATTGGGCGAGCTTTGGATTTTCCTTCGCCCACTGCGTCATATTCCCCACAACGTCACTCAGTCCCTGAGTCAGGGCGCGAAGCTGATTATCGACGAGATCGTTAATCTGGATACGGAAGCCTTCCCAGGCGCTGTCCAGATTTTTGAGATCGCCATCAAGGTTATCCGCCATTATTTTGGCGGCTTTCTGTGCCTCGCCTTTGGCGTTTTTCAGTTCACCCAGCAGCTTCTGAAGTTCGCCGCTCCCGGCCGACATAACCAGAGCCTGGAATGACTTTGACGCCTCTTCACCGGCAATATCTTTGAAGAATGAGAGCTTATCGGTGTCGCCGTACTTGCTAATCTTTTTATAGAGATCGGTTAGAACCACTTCAGCAGGGCGCATTTTCCCCGTTGCGTCAGCGACTTCTACGCCTAATTCTTTAAGCGCGGTTTTTGCCCTGCCGGTTGGCGCGGCAAGGCGTGAAAATGTGGCCTGCAAACCTGTACCGGCGATACTCCCGCGCAGGCCTACGTTCGCCATTACGCCGATCATGGCTGTTGTCTGTTCAACACTGACGCCAAGATTAGAAAGACCTGTCCCGGCGTACTTCATCGCCTCACCGATATTTTGCAGATCGGTGTTGGTGCGAGTGAACGCCCCCGTTAGTACGTCACTGACGCGATCCATTTCTTTGGGATCGAGACGGAACTGAGACAGAATATTTGAGCTGATATCGGCGCTTTCGCCTAAATTCATACCACCGGCTAGCGCCATATTGAGCACGCCGGGCAGTGCGGCCTGAATGGCCTGCGGAGTGAAACCGGCCATAGCGAGAAACGCCTGACCGCTGGCGGCGTCAGTCGTGGTGAACTGCGTTTCAGCGCCCAGCTTTTTGGCCTGCTCACGAAGTGCGGAAAAGTCAACGGAGCTTTTATCTATGCGGGTTAGCGCCTGCACGCGGGACATTTCCCGATCAAACCCAACGGCGGGGGATAAGAAGCGTCCCGCTGCGTAACCGGCAGCAGTGGCCCCGGCAACGGCCATCGTGCCGCCGCCGCGAAGTTTGCCTGCCGTTTGCTGCATCTGGTCGTAGCGCGCACGTGCCTGCGTGACAGCGGCAAGCTGTCGCCGTTCCCGCTCAAGCGTCTGGTTGTACTGTTCGGTTCGTCGTATGGCGCTCTGAATGGTGCGATCGCTACCGACCAGCGAAACGCCGTGGCTGCGCAGCGCCTGTGAGGCAGCACGCAGCTTAACCATTTCCTGCGTGCGTGCAGAGTTCAGGCGCTCCAGCTTTGCGGCCAGCGCTGCCATATGTGCTTTTTGCTTGTCTGTAAGCTGTGTACCTTCCCGCTGCGCCTGATTAAGCCCTTCAAGCGTCCGGCTGGCGTCGTCAATTTTGCGGGAGGTCTTTTGTACGCTGTCGCGCAGGCGGTTGAACGTGCGGGACTGACTGTCCAGATCTTTAATGCTGGATTGCGTTTTTTTGAGGGATTCAGACAAACCGCCCGCACTCTGGCGGGCGGCATTGACCGGGCGGGTAAGTTTATCGATCGCGCTGAACGCGACGCGGATATTAAGGCTTTTCACTGTCACTGGCTCCACTTCGGACAGCCGCCCGCTCACGCCAGGCTATGACTTCGCCCAGTTCCATCGTGAAGACTTCAGAGGGCGGCCAGTTGAAAACAACCGCGATATCAGCGACCAGATCGTCGATCAGGTCGAACCGCAGGAGTGTTACTGATTCTCCGTCTCCGCCTCGTTCGATGCTCCAGACCCCGCAGGCGTCAAAAAAGGGACGAGCGCTTCAGACAGACTGACAAAATCGCGGGTATCCATTTCGTTGATTTCGGTCTGTTTGAGGCGCGGTGACGTAACGCGGGTCAGCAGTACCGCCACCGAATCCACATCCATATTCATCACGTTGACCAGCTTCAGGCCGCGCAGGGAGCCAGCCTGTTTGATCTCATCCGTGATCGTAACCTGAGTAATTTTCTCATCGCCGCGAACAACGGGTTTTGCCAGCGTAATGGCGTTATCGTTTTTTTTGCTCATTGTTGAATGCTCCGGGCGGCACAGGTGTGTCGCCACTTATCAGGTTAATCAGCTACCCATTCCCAGCGCAGACGTAATGCGGTCAGGGTAGATATTCTTGCCGTCTTTCTTGTAGATGAAGTTCAGCAGATCAAACTCAAACAACGGCTTATCGTCGATGGTGAGCTTGTAATAGGTGTTCTTCATCGTGTAACTGACGGAGGTGTCTTCTCCCTGCTTGCTTTCACCGCCGTCCATTTCGGTGATGCGGCCGCGCAGTTCGACCTCAACCAGCAGGCTTTCACCATCGGTGTAATACTCACCGGCGAAGCGGAAGCGGGTCTCGTCGATATCGCCGCAGTAGTTCAGCAGAAGCGACTGAACCAGACCACCAACCACCATCGTGGTATCCAGCGCGCCACTGTCCAGACCGAGATCCACAGCTGCGGATCCAATCATCCCGCCGCCCTGAAAATCTTCCGTCTTGCGTGTCAGCTTTGGCAACGTCACGGAAGAGACTTTGCCGATGCAATTGCTGCCGTTCACAAAGCAGGTGAACAGGCGCAGTTTGTGAGGAACCGCCATTTATGCACCTCCCAGCGAAGAGAACGCCGATTCAAAGTATTCATCGGTGAAGGTCTGGTACATCGTCAGATCCTCCATCGGTGGAACGGGCGTGTATTTATAGCGAATGCGCACCTGACCCTGACGAAGTCCGGTTGTCGGGTTATCCAGGATATCAAACCAGCATTCAGCGCCGATTAGCCGTCCCTGCGTTACCAGTGAGCTGAGTTTCCCACTGATACCGCTGACCACGTCCTTGACGTTGGCCGGGGTAAGCGGTTCGTCAATGGCCTCAAACTGCGCTTCCGCAATGCTGTCAGCCAGAATCTGTGCGGTACGGGTATAAACCTCAAAGATGTAGTCTTTGGTATCCGTGACGCGGTTGCCCCAGAACCGGAAACCATTACGCTTGATGAGCGTCGTGATCTCCTTGTTGTTCAGTTCATTTGCGTCGCTGTCTTCTGCCTGTAGTGACCAGAAAACATCCTGCGAAATACCCAGAACGTTCTTGACCGACACGTTGGAAAGCGATTTATGCCAGCCCTGATTGTTGTCAATCAGCGCACGCAGGCCGCAGGCATACGCCGGGGCCGGGAAGGTTTCGTTTTCTCCGGTCAGCGGGTTATAGGCGATGAAATCAGGCCAGATAAGCATAAGTTCGCGGTAGGCGAAGGTTGCGCGATAGGTGATGGCTTCCGCCATCGTCTTACAGCCGTAACAACTGGCATAGACAAACGCGCGCAGGTTTTGCGCAATGACGCACAACGCGGAGGTCACTTCTTCCGTGTCGTATCCCGGCACAGCCAGAATGCGCGGGCGATAGCCGACCTTCTGTTCTGCCGTCAGGAATGCGTACATGCCGGTATAGCTGCCGTCTTCTGCCGTGCCGCCCATGATAAGCTGTGCCTGCGTTTTACCGCCTTCTTCTTCCGTAGCTGCTGCCACGCGCACAACGATCACCTTCGGGCTGGTCTGGTCAGCGATGGCTTTAAGCGTTTTGTACAGGGAGCCGGTTTTACCCGCCTTACCCAGCACGTTGTTAACCCGCGTAACTAACACGGGGGTATTCAGGGGAAAGGCTTCCGCATCAGCATCATCCGCCACGGCGACGACCCCAATGACATTCGATTCTATGTCATTGATAGCCGCCACAAGGTCGGTATTTTCCCGGATGCGGGCACCATGAAAGCGATCTTCCGCCATAGTTTCCACCATTACGTTATTGAGTTCGCAGTGATAATCCACCATGTTTGACCGCCACTCACGCTATTGCGGGTCTGGCCGGACGGCGACAACAAAAACCGATTTGGTCTCTCCCGCGCGCGTGGGATCCTTCGCCGGAAGAAGGGGGAAAGCATGGCACTTACAGACCTGACCAAATCACTTAACGACGCCGTCAGCAGTTATAACGATTCACTTACCGAGGCGGTAAAAAGTCCAGGATTCAACATTACGATGGGCGGCAAGGTACTGACGCAGCTTGATGATCGGATCATGTCGTTGTCACTGACGGACAACAGAGGCTTTGATGCCGATCAGCTATCTATTTCCATTGATGACAGTGACGGTATGGTTGCACTGCCGCCGCGCGGGGCTGAGCTTGCCGTATCATTTGGCTGGCTGGGTGAACCGCTGATTTACAAGGGGCTGTACACGGTTGACGAGGTTTCCCACGAAGGCCCGGCAGATACTATTGGCGTTACTGCCCGCAGCGCTGATTTTCGTGAAGAATTCAACGTAAAGCGCGAAGTCTCATGGCATGACGTGACCGTTGAGCGCGTTGTGTCGGCAATAGCGCACCGATACGGACTGAAGGCGCAGATCAGTGAAATGCTCATAGATATTGAGATTGATCACGCCGACCAGACACAGGAAAGCGATATGTCATTCCTTACCCGCATGGCGGACATGCTGGGCGCAATTGCCACCGTCAAGAACGGCAGTCTGCTGTTTATTTTGCCGGGTGGTGGTGTGACCGCTGACGGGAAGGCGCTCCCCTCTGCCAATATTGACCGCACAAGTGGCGACCGGCATCGCTTTCGTATTGCCGATCGGGATGCGTATACCGGCGTCAGGGCTTACTGGCTGGATCTGAATTTTGGCAAAAAGAAAAAGGTCAGCGTTAAGCGCCGCAAGCCTGCAAAGCCCAAAAAAGAGAAGAGCAGCAGCCGTGAGGGTGATTACATGGAGGGCGCAGACGGTAACGTCTATGTGCTGCGCAAAACCTACCAGAATGAAGAGGCGGCGAAACGTGCGGCGGCGGCAAAGTGGCAGCAGCTTCAGCGTGGCGCAGCAGAGTTTTCGATCACCCTGGCGCGTGGCCGCGCTGAGCTTTACCCCGAAATGCACGTAACGGTTAGCGGCTTTAAGGATGAAATAGATAATCAGGACTGGATCATTGCGCGTGCTGAGCACGTTATAGACGACAGCGGTTTTACCACCCGGCTGGAGCTGGAAGCAAAAATACCTGACTGGATCGCGGAAACTGAATAAAATGAAATGGAGTTCAACTCCCACAGGGGAGCCATCATTATGTTCAGATGTCCATTTTGCGGGGCTATGGCCCGCACCCGTACCAGTCGTAAAATAACCGATATGACAATCCGTCAATATCACCAGTGCCAGAATCTGGAATGTAGCCGGTCATTTACCACGCTAAACAGCGTGGAAAGGGAAGTTACAAAACGCGCAGGTGTTGCACCGCTACCGCCTGACTTCATCCCTCGCGATGCCTTCCCGGCGTCCCACTATGGAAGGGATCAGTTAAATCTTGCGTTATAAAAGAACCCCGCGATTATCGCGGGGTTTCGTTTCATCGTAAGTATTCGACAATATGACCAGTCTTCAGATCGATTTTAGCGGATAACTGATTTTTCACCGTTGCGCCATAACTATTGGCACCTTGATAAGTGGTTGTGGCAATGGCATAAGGTGCTGCACCATCCAGGATAAACCGATACTTAGTTTCCAAATGTTTGAATGAAGACGGATCATTCATGTCGTCTTTTATTGCAGCAATAAGCGGTTGGTATGAGCTATCAAACAATCTGACATTACTTCTGAAAACGTCAAAATCTACCATCTTGGCTAAAGAAGACGGATCCTTCTGATAATCTTGCTTACACCAATCAAGTGCCTCGGAAGCCTTGATATCATCATTTTTCGTATATGAGTGCTGGCTAATACATTTGTAAAAATCGGTTGATGCGCTTAGAGATAAGCCAGCTTGAGATAAATAGCTTTCAATAATTTTAGAGCGTTCATCTTTATCTAAGCTTCGCCATTGCTTGAGTGAGGTGTTTTTGTAGTTAGACGATGTATCATTTGGTGCCTCTGGTATATAAGAGCACGCCTTTGGAATCACCCCCAAAACTACTATGAGAACAGCCAGGGCAGCTAAAGGGTGCCACCATCGATCCCCTGGTTTTTTAACATCACAATACGGGCATTTTTTTTCTTTACGAGCGACTTCACTCCCGCACTTCCTGCATGTAGTCATTGTCATCTATGACGCTCCTTTAAATAGGGAAATTGCGCCAAAAGTTTAACCGCCATGAGCTACACAAAAAAGTAAAAAGCCCCGCAATATTGCGAGGCTTTGTCTTTGTAATGTGGACACTTTTGTCGAAGTGTGGACGCTATGTGGACGCTGATTTTAAAAATC
Organism: Cedecea sp.; assembly: GCF_036500665.1. NCBI lineage: Bacteria > Pseudomonadati > Pseudomonadota > Gammaproteobacteria > Enterobacterales > Enterobacteriaceae > Cedecea > Cedecea sp. The sequence goes on along the minus strand of NZ_DASYBS010000083.1, from coordinate 50,315 downwards.
CCTTTCAATCAGCAATTTAAAAGCTTGACCTTCCCCTTGATGGAAGGTTTAACCTTTCTCATAGTTAACCGAATCATCCTTTCGGTCAATATTTCACCTCACCATCATACAGGAGTCTTGCGATGTCACACATTGTGGATCTGAATCTGGATGGCCTGACCTGCGGCCATTGTGTTAAACGCGTGAAAGAAAGCCTCGAGCAGCGTGCAGACGTTGAGCAGGCTGAAGTCACCCAAACCCACGCCCGCGTCACCGGCAGCGCCACGCCGGAAGCACTGGTAGAAACCGTGAAGCAAGCGGGATACGGCGCAGAAGTCGCCAGCCACCCAAAGGCTGAACCGCTGGCAGAGTCATCAACTCCGTCGGAAGCACTGACAGCGGTCGCCCCTTCGCTTCCGGCAGCGTCTACCGACGATGACAGCCAGCAGCTGTTGATCAACGGTATGAGCTGCGCCAGCTGCGTCTCCCGGGTGCAAAATGCCTTACAGAATGTCCCGGGCGTCAGCCAGGCACGGGTTAACCTTGCGGAGCGCAGTGCGCTGATAATGGGCACCGCCTCCGCAGAATCGCTGGTCAAAGCCGTGGAAAACGCAGGCTATGGCGCCGAAGCGATTGAAGACGACCAGAAACGCCGTGAACGTCAGCAGGAAACGGCGAACGCCGCCATGAAGCGCTTCCGCTGGCAGGCGATTGTCGCCCTCGCAGTCGGGATCCCGGTGATGGTCTGGGGCATGATCGGCGACAACATGATGGTCACCGAGAGCAACCGCTCCCTGTGGCTGACCATCGGCATCATCACCCTTGCGGTAATGGTCTTTGCCGGCGGTCATTTTTACCGTAGCGCCTGGCGCAGCCTGATGAACCGCGCGGCCACTATGGATACGCTCGTCGCCCTCGGCACCGGCGCGGCCTGGCTCTACTCCATTACCGTCAATATCTGGCCGCAGCACTTCCCAATGGAAGCCCGCCACCTCTACTACGAGGCCAGCGCGATGATCATCGGCCTGATAAACCTCGGCCATATGCTTGAGCAGCGTGCACGTCAGCGCTCCTCCAAAGCCCTTGAACGTCTGCTGGACTTAACGCCGCCGACCGCACGAGTAGTGACGGATGAAGGCGAAAAAACCTTACCGCTGGCGGAAGTCACCGCCGGAATGACGCTGCGCCTGACCACCGGCGACCGCGTGCCCGTTGACGGCGAAATTACCCAGGGCGAAGCCTGGTTCGACGAAGCGATGTTGACCGGTGAACCGGTCCCGATGCAAAAATCAAGCGGCGACGGTATTCATGCCGGCACCGTGGTGCAGGACGGCAGCGTGCTGTTCAAGGCCACCGCAACCGGCAGCCACACTACGCTGTCCCGTATTATCCGCATGGTTCGCCAGGCGCAGAGCAGCAAGCCGGAAATAGGCCAGCTTGCCGATAAAATTTCTGCCATATTCGTGCCTGTCGTGGTAGCCATCGCGCTGATTAGCGCCGCTATCTGGTACTTTGTCGGCCTGGCGCCGCAAATCGTGTACACCCTGGTCATTGCCACCACGGTGCTGATTATCGCCTGCCCTTGCGCCCTCGGCCTTGCGACGCCGATGTCGATTATTTCAGGCGTGGGCCGTGCCGCCGAGTTTGGCGTGCTGGTTCGCGATGCCGATGCCCTGCAGCGCGCCAGCACGCTGGATACCGTGGTCTTTGACAAAACGGGCACGCTGACAGAAGGCAAACCGCAGGTGGTTGCTGTAGAAACTCGCTCCGGCGTGGATGAAGTACAGGCCATACGCCTTGCGGCCGCGCTTGAGCAGGGTTCAAGTCATCCGCTGGCTCGCGCCATTATTGAAAAAGCAGGCAGTTCAACGCTGCCGGAAGTCACCTCGTTCCGCACTCTGCGGGGGCTTGGCGTCAGCGGTGAAGTTGACGGGCATAAACTTCTGCTGGGCAACAAAGCGCTGCTTGATGAACAGGGCGTGGACACGCAGCCGCTTGTCGACAGCATTGATACGCAGGCACGTTCAGGCGCCACGCCGGTTCTGCTGGCGGTAGACGGCCAGCTCATGGCGCTGTTAGCCATACGCGATCCGCTTCGCAGCGACAGCGTAAGCGCGCTGCAGCGCCTGCATCGCAACGGCTATCGTTTGGTGATGCTCACCGGCGATAACGCCGTGACCGCCAACGCTATTGCCAAAGAAGTTGGCATTGACGAGGTGATTGCGGGCGTGCTGCCGGACGGCAAAGCTGACGCCATCAAACATCTGCAGCAGCAGGGCCGCCAGGTGGCGATGGTGGGCGACGGCATTAACGATGCCCCGGCGCTGGCTCAGGCAGAAGTGGGGATTGCGATGGGCGGCGGCAGCGACGTCGCGATTGAAACCGCCGCCATCACCCTGATGCGCCACAGCCTGGTGGGCGTTGCCGACGCGCTGGCCATTTCTAAGGCTACGCTGCGCAATATGAAGCAAAACCTGATGGGCGCCTTCGTGTACAACTCGCTTGGCATTCCGATTGCCGCTGGCGTGCTGTACCCGCTGACCGGCACGCTGCTCAACCCGGTGGTTGCCGGAGCCGCGATGGCGCTCTCTTCCATCACCGTGGTCAGCAACGCCAACCGTCTGCTGCGCTTTAAACCGAAAGACTAACCTCTCTGCGGCCTGCCGTTCTCCTTTTGAGCGGAAGGCCGACTTTTTACTTTCCCCTTCCAGCCCAGGGCGTTAGCATGGCTTTTTAGCCAGGGAATCGCGATATGGGTTTGTTCCAACGTCTTAGCGCACTGCTTTCCAGTCTGACAGCCTCTACTTATCCCTGGCCTGCCCTTGATATCACGCTCCCCGGTAAGCGCTATCTGCACCTCGTGGGCAGCATTCATATGGGCACACGCGACATGACTCCGCTTTCCGCACGCCTGGTGAAAAAGCTGCGTGAGGCAGATGCCCTGATTGTCGAAGCGGATATCCGCACCGGTGATTCGCCGTTCAGTGAAATCGCGGAGGACATCGAGCTGGAAGCGCGTATGGCACCGGACGATTACCAGCAGGTGCTGAGCCTTTGCAGCGAACTGGGTATCTCGCTAAGCAGCCTTGAACGCCAGCCAGCCTGGCAGGTGGCGCTGATTTTACAGGCACACCAGGCGCAGCGGCTTGGTCTCCGCCCCGACTACGGCATTGACTATCAGCTGCTGGAAGCCGCGCAGCGCTATAACGTGCCGGTCACCGAGCTTGAAGGCGCGCAAAGCCAGATAGATTTGCTGATGGCGCTGCCTGAGGGTGGGATGCCGCTGCTGAACGACACGCTGGAGCACTGGCACACCAACGCGCGCCTGCTGCAAATTATGATCGGCTGGTGGCTGGAAACGCCGCCCCAGCAGGGCAATATCGCACTACCAAATACCTTTGGTGATGAACTATACGATGTACTGATGCACCAGCGTAACCGCCAGTGGCAGGCATTTCTTCAGCAGCTGCCCGCCGGGCGCTATGTGGTTGCGGTGGGGGCACTGCACCTTTACGGTGAAGGTAACTTGCCGGAATTACTGAAAAAAAGGTAAAAAAAATGGCCAATATTTCTATTGGCCCGTCAAAGAGGAATTTCATTTATTATTCTGTTTATCCCGGCTGCCGAAGCAACCGAAGCTGAATTGTCGCTCAATGTGATGGTTTACGCCATCACTATTATGTAGCGCTATATTACTCGTCAAGTATATCACTATGATTACTATTTTGTGCGTTTTCAAAACAACGAATAAAGAAGGAAACCATGACTCCCGCGGTAAAACTCCTCGAAAAGAACAAAATCAGCTTTCAAATTCATGCCTATGAGCACGATCCGCTGGAAACCAACTTTGGCGACGAAGTGGTTCGCAAGCTGGGGCTGAACGCCGACCAGGTGTATAAAACGCTGCTGGTGGCGCTGAATGGCGACATGAAACACCTGGCCGTGGCGGTGACGCCGGTTGCCGGGCAGCTTGACCTGAAAAAGGTCGCGAAGGCGCTGGGCGTGAAGAAGGTTGAAATGGCGGACCCGATGGTCGCGCAGCGGATCACCGGCTATCTGGTTGGGGGCATCAGCCCTCTTGGGCAGAAAAAGCGCTTACCGACGGTGATTGATACGCCGGCACAAGCGTTTGCCAGCATCTACATTTCCGGCGGCAAGCGCGGACTGGATATCGAACTCGCGGCAAACGACCTGGCGAAGCTGCTGGATGCCAGTTTCGCCGATATCGCCCGCCGCGATTAACGCTTAGTTCCAGCTCACCTCACCCTTCGGTTGGTAAGCATTCACGTCCAGCGGTGAGTTCTGTTCGATGTACTGTTTCAGGACTTCCGCATCCACAAAGCCGGTGTTGACGTAACCCGGCTTTTTATCGATTTCCGGGTAACCATCGCCGCCGGTGCCGTTGAAGCTCAGCGTCGCCATGCGGTAGGTTTTCGCCGGGTCAATCGGCTGGTCTTTGATTTTCAGGTTGCTCAGCTTACCGCCGGTTGAGGTGAAGCTCACGTTTGAGAACTGCGGGTAGGCGCCGGAGTCCGGCGTTTTCTGCGCCACCGCCGTCAGATACTCCTCAACGTCTTTGCCGTTCATGTCGATGTAGACCACGGTGTTGCCGAACGGCTGCACCTTAAGCACGTCTTTATAGGTAATATCCCCGGCTTCGATGGAATCACGCACGCCGCCGCCGCTCATCACCGCAAAGTCCGCGTTGGTTCGCGCCATCTGTGCCGCCAGCAATACGCGCGCCAGGTTGGTCTGCACAAAACGCACCTTGCTGCGGTCCCCTTCAAGGTGTCCGTTCACGCTGCCCACTTTCACCTTCAGCGCCGCCTGGCCTTTGTTCTGGAACGGCGTCAGCAGGGAGAGCATCTGCTGGTTTTCCGCGATTTGCGGGGTGTAGAGTACGCGCTCACTTTGCCCGTTGTCGTAGGTGATTTTCTTCTTCAGGTTGATAGGGATCAGCTGATAGTGCACCAGCTTCATCTCGCCGTTACGGAACTCAAAGTCCGCGCGACCAACATATTTCCCCCACTCGTGCGCCTGAACAATCCAGGTACCGTTTTACTTGTCCGGCGCGCAAGGCGTCCCCGGGACGTAATCCTTCTGCTTCTGATTCTCGCCCGCCATGCAGACCGGATCCTGTGAGTGACCACCCACAATCATCGTTAGCGCCCCGGCAGGCAGGCTTCTTGCCATTTCGACATCGCCCGGCGCATTCGAACCGTGGTTGCCGTTATCGTAGTGGCCCATATGGGTGGCGGCGATAATCACGTCTGGTTTTTCGGTGCCCTGCAGCTCCTGAATCACCAGTTTAGCTTCCTCCGCAGGCTTACGGAATTCGATGTCGGTAAAGTACTCCGGGTTACCGATTTTTGCCGTGTCGTCGGTGGTCAGGCCGATAACCGCCACCTTGATGCCCTGGGGTTTAAAAATCGCATACGGCTTAAACAGGCGTTCGCCGGTGCTTTTCTGATAAATATTGGCGGACAGCAGCGGGAACTTCGCCCATTTTTCCTGCTGGCGCAGCACGGAGAGCGGGTTGTCGAATTCGTGGTTACCGACGGCCATGGCGTCATAGCCAATCAGGCTCATGCCGCGGAAGTCCGGCTCGGCATCCTGCAGGTCAGATTCCGGCACGCCGGTGTTGATATCACCGCCCGACAGCAGCAGCACGCTGCCGCCCTCGGCTGCAACCTCTTTACGCACGCTGTCTACCAGCGTTTTTTGCGCCGCCAGACCGTACTCCGCGTATTCATTACGCCAGAAGTGGCCGTGATGATCGTTAGTGTGAAGAATCGTAATTTTGTAGGTCTTGTCTTTTTCCCAGGCCAGCGCAGAGGCGCTGGTTAAGCTCAATGCCACCAGCAGCGCCGTGGTTATTGTTTTAGTAGCAAAACGCATTGCCCATCTCCATGTCAAAATGTAACTGCGCAGAAATACCAGATAGCGGCCAGGATAGACAACTAACTTTTCCGAAATGCGACTTTCTTCAAATCCCCCGCACGCGTATGTTAGCAGGGTAAGAATTTCTTCCGGGCGATTTCCTGCGTCGCCCGCTCTAAAAACAATAACCGTTTGTACAGGTAATTATGGCAAGCTCTCAAACCCTCACCCAGCCGGGCACACCCCCGGAGCAAAAAAAAGCGCGCACCGCATTTGGGATACTCGGCGCTATAAGCCTTTCCCATCTGCTTAATGACATGATCCAATCGCTTATTCTGGCTATCTACCCCCTGCTACAGGCCGAGTTCTCCCTGAGCTTTATGCAAATCGGGATGATAACCCTGACCTTCCAGCTTTCTTCATCGCTGCTGCAGCCGCTGGTGGGCTACTACACCGACAAATACCCGATGCCGTGGTCGCTGCCGATTGGCATGTGCTTTACCCTCTGCGGCCTGGTGCTGCTGGCGCTGGCGGGTAGCTTCCCGGCGGTTCTGGTGGCTGCGGCGCTGGTCGGCACCGGTTCGTCGGTGTTCCATCCGGAATCCTCGCGCGTGGCGCGTATGGCGTCCGGTGGACGTCACGGGCTGGCGCAGTCGCTGTTCCAGGTGGGCGGCAACTTCGGCAGCTCTCTGGGGCCCTTGCTGGCGGCAGTTATTATCGCGCCTTACGGCAAAGGCAACGTGGCGTGGTTTGTTCTTGCTGCCCTGCTGGCAATTGTGGTCCTGCTGCAAATCAGCCGCTGGTATTCCGCTCAGCACAAAATTGCGAAAAGCCGCCCTGCCGTGCCGGTGGTCAACCCGCTGCCGCGCAACAAAGTTATCCTGGCGGTCTCTATTTTGCTGCTGCTGATCTTCTCTAAATACTTCTATATGGCGAGCATCAGCAGCTACTTCACTTTCTACCTGATGCAAAAATTCGGATTATCGGTACAAAACGCCCAGATCCACCTGTTCGCCTTCCTGTTTGCCGTCGCGGCGGGGACGGTTATCGGCGGGCCATTAGGGGATAAAATTGGTAGAAAATACGTGATTTGGGGCTCAATCCTCGGCGTCGCGCCATTTACCCTTGTTTTACCCTACGCTTCGCTTTACTGGACTGGGGTACTGACGGTGATCATTGGCTTTATTCTGGCCTCGGCATTCTCAGCCATTCTGGTCTACGCTCAGGAGCTGTTACCTGGACGTATCGGTATGGTTTCCGGGCTGTTTTTCGGATTTGCCTTTGGGATGGGTGGCCTCGGTGCCGCGGTACTTGGGCTGATTGCCGACTACACCAGCATCGAATTGGTCTACAAAATATGTGCCTTCCTGCCATTGCTCGGTATTATGACAATATTCCTGCCCGATAATCGCCATAAATCCTGACTTTTACCGGCCAAAGTGTTGCTTTGGCCGCCTCCCCTCCCCACACAGCTTCAGCGACTCCCCCACATAACTGAGTTAAATGCTACTCAGGCCCTTTTTTTTATCGAAATGCGCCTTTTATTCAAGATTCAACAATTATTCATAAACGCCGATAAGGAAATTGTCATAAACTGTGTAACAGAACGTTTTGGAACATCGGCCAACCAAAGGAGACGGAATGCATCACGCCACACCGCTTATCACCACCATTGTTGGTGGTCTCGTGCTCGCTTTTTTACTCGGTATGCTGGCGAATAAGCTGCGCATATCTCCGCTGGTGGGCTATTTATTAGCCGGCGTGCTGGCGGGACCTTTTACGCCAGGTTTTGTTGCTGATACCAAACTTGCCCCCGAGCTGGCGGAATTAGGCGTGATTCTGCTGATGTTCGGCGTCGGGCTGCATTTTTCATTGAAGGATTTGATGGCGGTAAAGGCCATCGCCATCCCCGGAGCGATCGCGCAGATTGGCGTCGCGACGCTGCTGGGCATGGCGCTTTCCTGGCTGATGGGCTGGTCACTGATGACCGGCATCGTGTTTGGCCTCTGCTTGTCGACCGCCAGCACCGTGGTACTGCTGCGCGCGCTTGAGGAACGGCAGCTAATCGACACCCAGCGAGGGCAGATAGCCATTGGCTGGCTGATTGTTGAAGATCTGGTGATGGTGCTGACGCTGGTGCTGCTGCCGGCGGTGGCCGGCATGCTGGAAAAAGGCGACGTCGGGCTGGCTTCCCTGAGCCTGGATATGGCTATCACCATCGGTAAGGTCGCCGCCTTTATCGCCCTGATGATGCTGGTGGGCCGTCGCCTTGTGCCGTGGATTCTGGCTCGCAGCGCCGCCACCGGCTCCCGCGAACTGTTTACCCTTTCGGTCCTCGCGCTGGCGCTCGGCATCGCATTCGGTGCGGTTGAGCTGTTTGACGTCTCCTTTGCGCTGGGTGCCTTCTTTGCCGGTATGGTGCTGAACGAGTCAGAACTCAGCCACCGCGCGGCGCACGACACGCTGCCGCTGCGCGACGCCTTTGCGGTGCTGTTCTTTGTCTCCGTCGGGATGCTGTTTGACCCGCTTATTCTGATTCAGGAGCCGCTGGCGGTGCTGGGCACGCTGGCCATCATCATCTTCGGTAAGTCTCTGGCGGCGTTCCTGCTGGTACGCATGTTCGGCCATTCCCAGCGTACCGCGCTGACCATCGCCACCAGCCTCGCGCAAATTGGTGAGTTTGCCTTTATTCTGGCCGGCCTCGGCATGGCGCTGAACCTGCTGCCACAAACGGGGCAGAATTTAGTGCTGGCGGGGGCAATTCTGTCGATTATGCTGAACCCAATTCTGTTCGCTATCCTTGAGCGCTATCTTGAAAAAACCGAGACGCTGGACGAGCAGACGCTGGAAGAGGCTATCGAAGAAGAGAAGCAAATCCCGGTGGATATCTGCAACCACGCGCTGCTGGTCGGCTATGGCCGCGTCGGCAGCCTGCTGGGCGAAAAACTGCTTGCCGAAGGTGTGCCGCTGGTGGTGATTGAAACCTCCCGCAGCCGCGTGGACGAGCTACGCGAGCGAGGCATCCGCGCCGTGCTGGGCAATGCCGCTAACGAAGAGATCATGAATCTGGCGCACCTGGACTGCGCGCGCTGGCTGCTGCTGACTATCCCTAACGGCTACGAGGCGGGTGAAATCGTCGCGACGGCCAGGGCAAAATGCCCGGATATCGAGATCATCGCCCGCGCGCATTACGACGACGAAGTGGATTACATCACCGAGCGTGGCGCTAATCAGGTTGTGATGGGTGAAAGAGAGATTGCCAATACTATGCTGGGGCTATTGGTCCCGCCGGTTGTGCAGGAAGCGGTGACGGGTTAGTTCGCTTTGGGGCAGGTTTAGCGCCTGCCCGCTTCAAAAAAACAGAGCCTTCTTCAGGCTCTGCTCTTCAGCTTAGCGTTCCCAGTAAGACTCTTCGAGGCTGTCTTCCCGCTCGGGCAGGCCGCGCGTCAGGCGTGGAGAATGCTGGTTCAACACCTGATAGCTAACGCGGTTAGCATATTTGCATACCTGCGCCAATGAAGAATAAGTCAGCCAGGTCAGCTTGTGCTTGCTGGAGTTCGGCACGTTGCTGCGGTGATAGTTGTTCGCGGTGATATCGTGCAGCAGCGCCGCAAGCGCGCCGTCACCTGCCCCGTTGGTGTTCATTATCTTCTCCGGGCCGCCCATGTAAGGGGCGATATGGGAGTAAATACGCAGCGGTTCAGCACAGTCTTTCAGGCGCATCGCGCGGCTAAATTCATACTGGTTAAATTCAGCGATAGCGCCCGGCAGCAGAGGATGTTGGGTATTACGTTTCGCGGTTTCTTCGGTGTAGCCCGCCATATAAAGCCCGACCGGCCCGGCGGTGCACAGCACCAGGTCAACCCAGTCCAGCGCCTTGTCGGCGGCCAGCAGCGGATCGCTTTCGCCGGTTAGCGCCTCACCCTCCTCTTCGTTCATCGCCAGAATCGATACGTGCTCACGCAGGAACGCCTGCCACCAGGCCGGGTTCTCGGCAATCACGTATTTGGTGCCCAGCGTCAGAACAACCGGAACGTTATATTTTTTCGCCCAGCTTATCGCACGCATGGTGGCGTCCGGCATCGGCTCACCGGGTTTGCAGCGAACCAGATAAGAGGTGAGCACCAGCGCCGAAGCCCCTGCGATAACCTCTTCCGGGATACTGTCCGCCTGTAGCTGGTTCATATGGCCAGGGCTAATGGCAAAAGTACGTTCACCCTGCTCACCAATGAGCGTGAAACAGCGGCCAATCGCGCCATCAACGCCCTGTAAATAGTTGAGATCGGTCCGGCTGGAGGTGTTGCAGAGGTAACGGTAGGCGTAACTGCCAATCTCAACATTACGGCACATCACGCCGAGCAGCACGGAACGGTCATCGGCAAGCACCGAGTAGTTGTGCATGGTATTGCCGATGGTGCCCCCGGCAAACTGGTGGGTAATCAGGTTGTTATTAACCAGCTCTTTGTAGAGCGCATCGGCGACATCATCTTCAATCACCAGAGAGTGGCCAAAGCTTAACCCATAGCGCCGCACAAACTCGTCGTCCACTTTGGCTTCAATGTCCACCAGCGTTTGATCGATGCCGACCACCCACGAGGAACCATTTTCAGCTTCAGGCTGGGTTTGCTGCAATAGCGGATCGCGAGCGCTGACGGGGAAGTAGTGTTTGGATTTGCGTTTACCGGGAAATTTCATGGTGTCGTTACGGGCTGGCTAATAAGGCGGAGAATAGTAGCATTCCCCGCCACAGGATTCTATTTAGCGATACCTGTCCACCAGCTGAACCATCATGTCAATGTGCGCCGGATCGTCATTCAGCGCCGGGATATACTCATATTTCGTGCCGCCCGCCTCGATAAACACTTCCCGGTTCTGCACCGCCATCTCTTCGAGAGTTTCCAGGCAGTCGGCGGAGAAGCCAGGGCACATTACCTGAATATGCTTCACGCCCTTTTCGGCCAGCATTTTCAGCGTTTCGTCGGTATACGGCATCAGCCACGGTTCACGGCCAAAACGTGACTGATAGGTCATCATCACTTTTTCCGGCGGCAGCTCAAGGGCGCTCAGCAGCTCGCGCGTGGTGTCGCGACAGCGCTGCGGGTAGTCATCGCCTTCGTTTGCATAACGCTGGGGAATACCATGGTAAGACAGCAGCAAAACGTCCGGCTCACCGTGTTCGGCAAAGGAACGTTTGACCGAGGCCGCCAGCGCGTTGATGTACGCCGTGTCGGTCGCATAGTCACGAATCAGGGAGAGAGAAGGCAGGCTGCGATAATCGGCGAAGATCCGCCCCAGCTCATCCCACACCGCCGCGACGGTTGAGCAGGAAAACTGAGGGTAAAGCGGCAATACCACGATGTGCGTGACGTTCTGCGCCAGAAGGTCATCTACGGCACTCTTCAACGACGGTTCGCCGTAGCTCATCCCCAGCGCAACCGGCGTATGTGGAAGCTGCTGCGCCAGCGCCTTCTCCTGCCGACGGCTGTAAACCATCAGCGGCGAACCCTCTTCCATCCAGATGGACTGATAGAGTTTGGCGACGCGCGGTGAACGCAGCGGCAGAATGACGCCGCGCAGCAAAGGCCACCACAGCAGGCGGGGCGTATCCACCACGCGCTTATCGCTCAGGAACTGGCGAAGATAGCGGTTGACCGCCGCCGGCGTCGGGGCGCTCGGCGTGCCAAGGTTAGCCAGTAAGATGCCAATTTTTTCCTGATTCATTCCTACCCCTTATCTATAAATTGCCGTCAATTGTAACGTAAAAGAGCGAAACGAGAACCGATTACAGCAAGAGGGGAAATTTCGGGCAAAAAAATACCAGGGCATGCCCTGGTACTTGCTTCTGACAAAGTCTATTGTCCTGAAAAAATCTGAACGCCGATCTTATAAAAACAATGAATGATGTTCTCTGGTTTACCCCAAACAGCCGAAAACCACGTTTTTCGGCTGTTTGTCATCAATATTACCAGGACATGCCCTGGTATTGATTGTCGCAGCGGGAAATTATCCGAGGATTTTTTCCAGCTCTGCGCGAACGTCAGCCACGGCCTGCGTGCCGTCAACTTTAGCGTATTGGGTGTTACCCGCCTGCGCTTCTTTAGAGTAGTAGCCGATCAGCGGCGCGGTCATCTGATGGTATTCCACCAGGCGTTTACGCACGGTCTCTTCCTGATCGTCTTTACGGGTGGTCAGCTCTTCGCCGGTCACGTCATCTTTGCCTTCAACCTTAGGCGGGTTGAATTTGATGTGGTAAACGCGGCCGGAAGCAGCGTGTACGCGACGGCCTACGATACGGTCAACGATCAGCTCGTCCGGAACGTCGAACTCCAGCACGAAATCAACGTTGATGCCCGCTTCTTTCATGGCGTCAGCCTGCGGGATAGTGCGTGGGAAACCGTCCAGCAGGAAACCGTTACGGCAGTCTTCCTGCGCAATGCGCTCTTTAACCAGGGCGATAACCAGTTCATCGGTCACCAGCTTGCCAGCATCCATGATGTCTTTGGCCTGTTTACCCAGTTCTGAACCAGATTTGACCGCAGCACGCAGCATATCACCGGTGGAGATCTGCGGAATACCGTATTTCTCCATGATGAACTGAGCCTGAGTCCCTTTACCTGCGCCCGGTGCGCCGAGCAGAATGATACGCATTGCGTAATTCCCCATACGTTTAACTATTCAATCGAATTTGAGGCGAAAACCATACCACTAAAGGCGGTATCATCACAAGGAAGGGAGGGGGTAAGGATAAGCCCCGAAGCCTCGATTCCGCCTGGATTACGGGCACTCTCCCACTCCCGATTAAGCCAGAATCGGTTCAGCCGAATAGCGTTTTTATTTCTCTAGCGGCAGCAAACAGCGCCGGAATGATTCATGCATCCACCAGGATTCATGAAAAGGATGGGGCTATATATATAAGGTTTATGTGCGGCAATTATAATTACGTTTGATGCGTTCGGGCGTCTGTACAAAGCGCCGGGTTGTCAACGAGGAGATCTATTTTGCTAAGAGGAAGAGCACCCGCCATGAATAAGACCTTAATTGCCATCATCTGTTGTTTGCTGCTAAGCGGGTGCACGTCACAGTGGGTAAAAACCCGCAGTAACGCGCAGGAATACACCAGCGCCCGTGCTGCCTGTGAAACCCAGGCCCAGCAGGCTTTTCCGGTGAGGAACGAGGTTGCACAGCGGACTAAGTACACCACTTACTATGAAGCCTGTACAAAAAAAGATGATTGTGACGGCGAGAAAACCAGGGCGGTAAAAAAGCCTGAAATAGAAAGCTATGTGATGGACGTGAATAGCGAAAGCCGCGACCGGTTATTTAATCAGTGCATGGAACTTAAAGGCTGGGAAAGCAAAATAAAGTGGCTATCATAGCTGAAATTCAATTTCAGACACTCATATGACGGCAGTGAAATAACCTTACTTTTATATCATTTATTTTTAAGGTGATTGCCACGCCCCCAAATTTAAGCGAAAAAAAAACCACCTGCCGATGCAGGTGGTTTTTGTCAGTCTATCAACCCGACTTAAGAAACCAGCAGCTGGTTCATGCGGCGGATGAACTGGTTCGGGTCTTCCAGCTGACCGCGCTCAGCTAACAGCGCCTGGTCCAGCAGCAGTTCAACCCACTCGCCGAACTGCGCGTCATCCTGCGTATCCGCCGCGCGTTTCACCAGCGCATGCTCCGGGTTAAGCTCGAAGATGTACTTCACGTCCGGCACTTCCTGGCCCGCAGCGGCAAACAGTTTCGCCATCTGGGTGCTCATGTCGTTGCTGTCGGTGGTCACGATCGCCGGCGTATCGGTCAGGCGGTGAGTCAGACGCACTTCCTTCACGCGCTCGCCCAGCAGGGTTTTCACGCGGTCCACGAACGGCTCCAGGGCTTTCTCAGCTTCTTTCGCTTCTTCGGTCTCTTCGTCCGTCAGCTTATCCAGCGATTCGTCGGTTTTGCTCACAGACTGGAACGCTTTGCCGTCGAACTCGGTCAGGTAGCTCATCATCCACTCGTCGATGCGATCGGAAAGCAGCAGAACCTCGATGCCTTTCTTACGCAGCAGTTCCAGATGCGGGCTGCTCTTCGCCGCCGCGTAGCTGTCTGCGGTGATGTAGTAGATCTTCTCCTGGCCTTCTTTCATGCGGGAGACGTACTCTTCGAGCGACACGGTCTGGGCTGAAGAATCAGCGTGCGTGGTCGCGAAACGCAGCAGCTTAGCGATAGCTTCCTGGTTCGCGTTATCTTCCGCCGGGCCTTCTTTCAGCACGAGGCCGAAGTTTTTCCAGAAGGTCTGGTACTTCTCGGCATCGTCTTTCGCCAGCTTATCCAGCATCTGCAGCACGCGTTTGGTCAGCGCACTACGCAGGTTCTGGGTCACGCGGCTGTCCTGCAGGATTTCACGGGAAACGTTCAGCGGCAGATCGTTGGAATCTATCAGGCCGCGAACAAAGCGCAGGTAGTTCGGCATGAACTGCTCCGCGTCGTCCATGATAAACACGCGCTGTACGTAGAGCTTCAGCCCGTGCTTGTGGTCGCGGTTCCACATATCCCACGGCGCCTGGGAAGGAATGTACAGCAGGCTGGTGTACTCCTGCTTGCCTTCTACGCGGTTATGGCTCCAGGAAATAGGGTCGGTAAAGTCATGGGCGATATGCTTGTAGAACTCTTTGTATTCGTCTTCGCTGACGTCAGATTTACTGCGGGTCCACAGCGCCTGAGCCTTGTTGATTTTTTCCCAGCTGACGATGGTTTCACCGTCTTTCTCTTCTTGCTGTTCAATCTCAACCGGCAGAGCAATATGGTCAGAGTACTTGCTGATAATGGAGCGTACGCGCCAGTCATCCAGGAATTCGTCTTCGCCTTCACGCAGGTGCAGGGTGATTTCGGTGCCGCGATCGGCTTTCTCGATGTCGGCCACGGTGTATTCACCCGCGCCTTCCGATTCCCAGAACACGCCCTGCTCCGCGCTGGCACCGGCGGCGCGAGTACGAACGGTGACTTTGTCAGCCACGATAAACGCAGAGTAGAAGCCAACGCCGAACTGGCCAATCAGCTGGCTGTCTTTCGCCTGATCGGAGCCCATGGACTCGAGGAAAGCTTTGGTGCCGGATTTGGCGATGGTACCCAGATGATCAATCACTTCATCGCGGGTCATCCCAATGCCGTTGTCGGCGATGGTCAGCGTGCGTTTCTCTTTATCGAAGGAGACACGGACGCGCAGTTCGCCGTCACCTTCATACAAATTAGCGTCCGACAGCGCGCGGAAGCGTAGCTTGTCTGCCGCATCGGAGGCGTTGGAGATCAGTTCACGCAGGAAGATTTCTTTATTTGAATAAAGAGAGTGGATCATCAGGTGCAGAAGCTGTTTTACCTCTGACTGAAAACCGCGGGTCTCTTGTCCTTTCATGGTCATTGATACCTCAACAAAATCAAACGGGATGAAGAAAACGTTGAGGTGGATATGGTAGCGAATTGTGCCTTTTCAAGCTTGAGGAGGCAAAAACCTCCTCCGGACGGCTAAAAATTAATCTTGTGGCGACCCACCAGCGAGTGCGACAGCGTGGTGCCATCCACCATTTCAAGCTCGCCGCCAACCGGCACACCGTGTGCGATGCGGCTCGCTTCAACGCCGTACTGTGAACAAAGCTCGGCTATGTAGTTTGCGGTTGCCTCGCCTTCCACCGTCGGGTTAGTGGCAAGAATCACCTCTTTCATCGGTTCGCTGGAAAGGCGATGTTCAAGGCGGTCAAGACCGATGTCATTCGGGCCAATACCGTCCAGCGGCGAGAGGTGCCCCATCAGAACGAAGTAGCGGCCAGAGAACTGACCGGTCTGTTCGATGGCATGGATATCCGCCGGGCTTTCTACCACGCAAATCTGGCCATTTTCCTGGCGACGCGGGTTGGAACAAATGGAGCAAACTTCCTGCTCGGTGAAGGTACGGCAATCCGCACAATGGCCGATCTCGGACATCGCACGGGTCAGCGCCTGAGCCAGACGCATACCGCCGCTGCGGTCTCGCTGCAGCAGGGCAAACGCCATACGCTGGGCGGATTTCGGGCCAACGCCGGGCAGGCAGCGCAGGGATTCCATAAGGGCTGAGAGTAAAGGACTGGTTTGCATCGCTCGGGCTTGTAAGAAAAAGTGGGCTATAGCCTAACATTAGCCCTGAGGATGGGTATAGGAAAAGATATCCCCCGAACGAAGGCTCGCCGGGGGAAAAGTTTACGTGATGTCTTTGCCGAAACGGCCCTCGTTAAAATCATCGATGGCCTGATGAATCTCCTCTCTGGTGTTCATCACGAACGGACCGTAACCCACAACCGGCTCATTCAAAGGTTCGCCGCTGAGCAGCAGAACCACCGCGTCATTGTTGGCTTCGAGAGTTACGCTGTCGCCTTTGGCATCCAGCACCACCAGCTGCGCTTCGCGAGCCACCTCTTCACCGTTGACCAGCACCGTGCCTTTCAGCACCACCAGCGCCGTGTTCCAGCCGTCTTTAACCGCCAGCTGAGTGACGCCCTGCGGGTTCAGGCGCAAATCCCAGATGCTCATTGGCGAGAAGGTGCGGGCCGGGCCTTTGGTCCCGTCAAACTCACCGGCAATCACGCGAACCTTACCGGCCTTGTCCGGCAAATCGACCACCGGAATATCACCGTCGGTAATCGGCTGATAGCCAGGCGCGGTCATTTTGTCTTTTGCAGGCAGGTTAACCCAAAGCTGCACCATTTCCAGGCTGCCGCCCGCTTCGCTAAACGCCGGAGAATGGTACTCTTCATGCAGGATCCCGCTCCCGGCGGTCATCCACTGCACGTCGCCCGGACCAATCACGCCGCCGTTGCCCACGTTATCGCGGTGCGCCACTTCGCCTTTGTAGACGATAGTCACGGTTTCAAAACCGCGGTGCGGGTGCTGATCCACGCCGCGCTGCCCTTTATTGCTCGGCTTAAATTCGGCCGGGCCCGCATAGTCCAGCAGCAGGAACGGGCTAAGTTGCTCGGCAAATTTAGAGTACGAAAACAGCGAACGAACCGGGAAACCATCGCCCACCCAGTGGGAAGCCGGTGCGGTATAGACGCCAAGAATTGATTTCATGATTCTCTCCACAAAGGTTGTTCTGATGGGATAAAGCTTACCCGTCAGACACCCGGTCCGGTAGAGTGCTAAAGTAGACTCAGTGTTCCATAAACAGGACAATAGAAATGCAGGACCTCAACGATCTGTGGTATTTCGTGCAGGTGGTCGACAACGGCGGTTTCTCCCCCGCCAGCCGGGCGATCGGCATTCCGAAATCACGCCTGAGCCGCCGCATTGCGCTGCTAGAAGAGCGGCTTGAAACCCGCCTGTTACAGCGCTCAACGCGCAGCTTCACCGTCACGGAGGCCGGGCAGATCTTCTATCGCCACTGCAAGGCGATGATGATTGAAGCCGAAGCGGCACAGGAGGCCATCGACACGCTGAAATCCGAGCCACGAGGGCTGATTCGGCTCACCTGCCCGATTGCGCTGTTGCATGTCCACATCGGCGATATGCTGGCGCGTTTTATGCGCCTCTACCCGCAGATTGTGATTCAGCTTGAGGAAACCAACCGGCGCGTGGACGTGCTGAACGAAAACGTCGATCTGGCTATTCGCGTGCGGCCTCTGCCGCTGGAAGATAGCGATCTGGTGATGCGCAAGCTGGCAACGCGCAGCATGTGCCTGGTCGCCAGCCCGGAGCTGGTAGCCCGCCTGGGTATGCCCGCCGCACCAACGGATCTCGCCCACTGGCCCAGCCTGGCGCTGGACAGGCCACAGCAAACCTACCGCTGGTGCCTGTTTGGCCCCGAGCAGCAGGAGGTCATTGTTCACCACAAACCCCGCTTTATTACGACTGATATGATTGCGCTGCGAACCGCGGCGCTCAACGGCATTGGCGTCGTACAGCTACCGAAGCTGATGCTTAACGACGCTCTGGAGCAGGGAAAGCTGGTTCACGTTCTACCTGAATGGCGAGCAAGAATGGAGATTGTTCACGTGGTCTTCCCTTCCCGACGAGGGCAGTTACCGGCGGTGCGGGCGTTGATTGATTTTCTGGCGGAGAGCTATCAGGCGCTGGACGAAGAGTGAGGAAACGGCCTTCTCCCGGGCGGGAGAAGGCGGGAAAACATCAGAATGGCATTTTGAAGCCCGGTGGCAGCTGCATACCGTTGGAGACACCGGCCATTTTTTCCTTCTGCGCTTCACCAATACGGCGAGCGGCATCGTTGAAGGCTGCGGCAACCAGGTCTTCAACCATTTCTTTGTCGTCTTCCATCAGGCTTGGGTCGATCTCGACACGGCGGCAGTTGTGCGCCCCGTTGATGGTGACTTTCACCAGGCCCGCGCCGGACTCGCCGGTAACTTCCATATTGGCGATTTCTTCCTGAGCCTGGGCCATTTTTTCCTGCATCTGCTGGGCCTGCTTCATCAGGTTACCCAGACCGCCTTTTCCAAACATAATCTTCTCTCTTTCATCGGGCCAACGCTCGCGGGATGCGAGAGTGGCTATCGGGGTTTTACACTATGCCGCCCGAAGAACGACATATCAAATTGGGCGAATACTATCTTCATCCAGCTCGGCATCAAAGAATCTTTGCAAAGTCTGAATATTGCCATCGCTGCTCATCGCCTCACGCGCCTGCGCCAGCTTCTCTTCGTAAATGGCCTGGCGCCACTCAAGCGGCGTGCGGCGTGCAAGGTTCTCATCTTCAATAATAGTCAGTTCTATCGCTTCGCTATGCAGCGAACTCATCGCATCGGCGAGCGTTTTTTGCGCCGATGGCGAGTTTAAATGGCGCTGGCCCGGGCGTAAATGCAGGCAAACCCGGTTGCCGTCCGCCTCTTTCCATGCATTGAGCGCCAGCTGTTGCACCAGTTTTGGCAGCACCAGCTGATTGATTTCCGCCGCCCACTCGTCGCGCTCGATAGCCTCTTCGGCCAGCTTCTGCGCCAGCTCCGGCGTTTTTTCATGCTCGAGCGCTTTTTTCAGCGCCTTTGGCGTGGCAACCGGCTCGGGCGCCACTTCCGTCGGATTTTGTGATTTCCAGCGATAAGCTTCTGGCTTCGCTGGTTTTTCCAGCGCCGATGGCGCAGGGCGCGCCTGAACGCGTTCGGTTACCGAAGCCAAACGTTCCAGCGCGGAGCTTTTTGCCGGCCGCGCTAGTTTTTGCGCTGCCGGCTCACTCTTTTTTGCTTTATCAGCCTCCTGCTGGCGCATCAGCTGGCTGCGCGCCTGAAGGATTTGGCTGGTCGAGTCCGGCAGCGGAGGAGCCTCCCGACCCGGCGGTGGTGCCGCCTGCTGCTGCCTTGTTGCCGGCTGATGCGAAGCCGGGTTAATCACCGGAATGCTTGCTGCCTGGCGCGGAACGTCCGGCTCCGGCAGCGGCTTACGCGGGTGGAAAGCCAATGCACGCAGCAGCGTCATTTCTACGCCCATGCGGCGATCCGGCGCCCACGGCAGCTCTTTGCGGCCAATCAGCAATGTCTGGTAGTAAAGCTGTATGTCGGCGGGTGGGACAACGCGCGCAAGTTCACGCATACGCTGTTCGATAGCCGCCATATCGCTGCCAAGTGCGGAAGGAGAAAGCTGGACCATCGCCACGCGGTGCAGCAGCGCGGACATTTCTACCAGCAGCGCTTCCCATTCAATACCGCGCGCCGCGGCATCATTCAGCAGCGCCATGACACGCGGGCCGTCGGCGTGGACCATGGCTTCAATCAACGACAGCGCCTGATCGTCATCCAGCGTGCCCAGCATGGTGCTCACGGCGGCCGTTGTCACCTGACCATCACCGCTGGCAATCGCCTGATCGGTGAGGCTTAACGCGTCGCGCAGGCTGCCATCAGCCGCGCGGGCTAACAGCTGCAGCGCGCGGGGCTCGCTAACGACTTTTTCTTCGCCAAGAATGTGTTCCAGCTGATGGCGGATCTGCTCGACGTCCAGCGCTTTCAGGTGGAACTGCAGGCAACGGGAAAGAATGGTCACCGGCAGCTTTTGCGGATCGGTGGTGGCCAGCAGGAATTTTACGTGCGGAGGTGGCTCTTCCAGCGTCTTAAGCAGCGCGTTGAAACTGTGCCGCGAGAGCATGTGCACTTCGTCAATCAGGTAGACTTTAAAGCGGCCACGCGCCGGGGCGTACTGAACGTTATCCAGCAGATCGCGGGTGTCTTCCACCTTGGTACGCGAGGCGGCGTCTATCTCAATCAGGTCGACAAAGCGGCCTTGTTCGATTTCACGGCAGTTATCGCAAACGCCGCAAGGCGTGGCGGTAATGCCGGTTTCACAATTCAGCCCTTTCGCCAGCAGGCGGGCGATAGACGTTTTCCCCACCCCGCGGGTGCCGGAAAAAAGGTACGCATGGTGAATGCGGCCCAGCGACAAACCATTAGCCAGCGCGGTCAGTACGTGTTGCTGGCCGACAACATCAGCAAAAGTTTGTGGGCGCCATTTGCGGGCTAAGACCTGGTAGCTCATCTGGAGTTAGGCTCTGGTTCGCGGGAAAGGTGAATTGAGAGGGTAATGCTAACATAAGCCCCGCCCGCTGGGCGAGGCTTGTGGTCGAAGAAGCTTAGTGACCCGGGAAAGGCACCAGGCAGAAGCTTTTCACACCCATTTTTTCCAGACGCTGCTCACCGCCAAGATCAAACAAGTTAATCACGAAGGCCGCATCGGTCACTTCGCCACCCAGACGACGGATCAGTTTCACCGTCGCTTCAATGGTGCCGCCGGTTGCCAGCAGATCGTCAACCACCAGCACTTTATCGCCAGGTTCGATAGCATCTACGTGAATTTCCAGGCTGTCGGTGCCGTATTCCAGCTCATAGCTTTCGGCGATCGTTTCACGCGGCAGCTTGCGCGGCTTACGCACCGGTACAAAGCCCACGCCCAGCTCCAGCGCAACCGGTGCGCCAAACAGGAAGCCACGCGCTTCGGTACCGACAACTTTTGTGATACCCGCATCTTTGAAGCGCGAAACTAACAGAGCAATACTGGTGGCGTATGCTTTCGGATCTTCCAGCAAGCTGGTAACGTCACGGAACAGGATCCCTGGTTTTGGATAATCAGGAACGCTTTTAATGCTGTTTTTGAGATATTCAAGCTGCTGCGCAGTCGCGGTCATCGGTTTATGCCTGCTAAAAACATGATACTAAACAGGGTACGCTGTTGGCCCATATGTGAACCGCTGGTTAATGCTTAACCGGCCGTACCCGTGCTCGAAAACGGTCGAATTTACTGGCTGCCAGCAACAAATGCAACAGCTTCGGCTGCGGTTTATTGCTTTTGTTGCTTTGCGTCAACCACCGGCATGCGCCCAATAAAGAGTAGCAGCGCACAGAGAATCACCAACAGCAAAATTCTTACCCAAAGAATCTTCACCAGCCAAAGTGAGACGGCGAAAGTCACAAGAATAAACAGGAGCGCACGCGGTTTCGCGCCCGGCGGCATAGCGCGATACTGCTGCCAGTGCCGCAAATAGCCGCCGAACCACGAACGGTAAAGCAGCCAGTGGTGAAAACGCGGTGAAGACTGAGCAAAACACCATGCCGCTAACAAAAGAAAAGGCGTAGTGGGCAGCAAAGGTAAAACCACGCCCAGCGTGGCAAGCACTACCGCCAGCCAGCCGATGATGATTAAAATAATACGCTTCATGCTGTTACCCCTGACAATCCCTGGAGAGCCATTTTGTGAAAACTGCGTCGCTGTTACAAGCCCTTGAAGCTCGGGTCGTCGAGCTGGCGGCCGCCGTTGAGCCGGTCGCCCTGCTGCGGGCAAACCAGGCGCGCTTTGACCGTAAGCTCTTTCATACCCACAGCACCCAGCTGAAAGATTATCTGCAAGAGGCGCAGGCTAACCTGGCCCAGCTCCAGCTTAGCGTCAGCCACGGTAAAACTGACCAGGTGGCGTTTATCGCAGAAAAACTGGTCGCACAAATTGCGGCGCTGCAGCGGGAATTAGCCACCGCGCATTTACGCAAGAGCGAGCCACAGCAAAAGGTACAAGAAAATCTGTACGAAAAACTGGCCACGCACCAGGATTACGAACGACGCCTGCTGGCGATGGTAAGCGATCGCGAAAGTCAGCTTTCACTGCAGGCCACGCTCGCGGGTCAGCAAAAGCTTCAGCGTGAACTCGCCGCGCTGGAAGGCCGCCTGCAGCGCTGCCGCCAGGCCCTTGCCCGCATTGAAAGAGCGATTGAAAGACGCGAGCGCGGTTTAGGCTAACCCATAAACGAAAAGGAAAGTGGATGTCTTTAGAGAATGCCCCGGACGAGGTCAAGCTGGCCGTCGACTTAATTATGCTGCTTGAAGAGCACCAGATCCCCACAAACACCGCGCTTGCCGCGCTGGACATCGTTCGTGAAGATTTTCTACGTAAACAGCGGGAAGAAACGGCTTCCCGCTCAGATTAATGACAAACAGCCGAAAAACGTGGTTTTCGGCTGTTTGGGGCAAACCAGAGAACATAATCCATTGTTTTTATTAGACCGAAGTTCGGGCCTTTTAAGCTCAATGAACTTTGTCAGCAGTCTCAGCGGGAAGAAAATGCTTCCCGCTGATTGTCACGCTTAGACAGACGGCGGCAGCAGACCGCCGTTTTTGCCCAGATCGCGCTTCACTTCCGTTAGCTCCTCGCCCTTCTCGTTGTGCAGATGCACTTCGAGCTGGTTGAAGGCAATATTGATGTCGTTTTCACGGCACAGCCTGTCGATAGCGCGGTTCAGCTCATCTACGGTGATACTGCGGTCGCGCAGTTCACGCACATATAAACGCAGCTCATGGTCAAGCGTGCTGGCGCCAAACGTCGTGAAGTACACCGCAGGTTCCGGATCGTGCATCACACGCGGGTGATCCATCGCAGCTTTCAGTAGGATCGCTTTCACCTTATCCAGATCCGAGCCGTAAGCCACGCCAAGCTTGATCACCACGCGGGTGATCGTGTCCGTCAACGACCAGTTGATCAGGCGCTCGGTAACAAACGCTTTGTTCGGGATGATCACTTCTTTGCGGTCAAAGTCGGTGATCGTCGTCGCACGGATACGTATCTTGCTGACGCTGCCGGAGAATGTCCCGATGGTGACGGTATCGCCGATGCGCACCGGGCGTTCGAACAGGATAATCAGGCCGGAGACGAAGTTGCCGAAGATCTCCTGTAAGCCAAAGCCCAGACCCACCGACAGCGCCGCCGCCAGCCATTGCAGTTTGTCCCACGACACGCCAAGCGAGCCGAATACCGTCATCGCCCCAATCACGATAATCGCGTAGTTGAGGATAGTGGTGATGGCATAAGACGCGCCCTGGCGCATCTTCAAACGAGAAAGCACCAGAACTTCCAGCAGACCGGGCAAGTTGCGAATCAGCGCCCAGGCAACCATCGTCGCGACCAGCGCAAACAGAATGCTGCCCATGGTGACATTTTTCATCACCGCCGCGCCGGCTTCGCTGCCGGTGTAGTGCCACAGCACGATGCTGTCCAGATAGGCAAAGACGGTGATTAAATCCGACCAGATAGCGTAAAACACCACGCCAAACAGGGCAAACATCAGCAGCATAGTTAAGCGCATCGTCTGCTGGTTAATCTGATCCAGCGCCAGCGGCGGTTCTTCAACCGGCTCAGCACCTTCCGCGCCCTCTTTCACCATATTCTGGCGGCGAGCCAGCGCGCGACGATAGGCAATACGGCGTGCCGCAACGCTTAACCCGCGGATCACCGTCTGGTGAATCAGGTTCCAGATAATCACCAAATAGACCGTGTCTATCCAGCGGTTCGCCAGCCGTAGCGTAGTATAGAAATAGCCGGTTGCGGTCAGCACCAGCAGAGCCACCGGCACGATGGACAGCACGGTAATAGTCAACAGGCGCAGCGGATGAGACTCTTTATCACGCCAGTTGTCGCGGCACATCGGGATAATCAGGCCGGTTATCAGCAGCAGGTTAAGGAAAATCATAAACTGCCCGAGCACGTCGTCCATCAGATGCAGCGGCGACAGCTCGCCGACAACGGACCAGAACAGCAGCGGCAGCAAGGCAAAGCTGATGCGCACAATCTGACGGCGATAATGGCGGGTAAGATGTTCCGGCATGTTGAACCAGATGACGGCGAGGCCACGGCTGGTAAGAATGCGCCACGCCATACCGAACACCAGCCAGAACAGCGCCAACTCTTTGGCAAACGCCCACAGCAGTTCGCTGATATTCAGCTGCATAAACAGCAGCACCAGCCCTACCGAAAGGATAGCCATCGTCAACGGCACTACCTTCAGGAAGTTCAGCAAAATCGCCTTCGGCGTATTGAGCTGACTGTCAGTGCGCAGCTGCCCCACTTCAGAAGCAAGCTTAGCCAGCTGCTTGTCGATCCACTTATAGCGCCAGCGCAACAGACCGGCCAGCAGCATCAGCGGCAGCGCGGTAAACAGCGACATAAACAGCCCGTCCAGCACCTTATGCCAGCTGATATCGAGCTTCATGGACTTGATTTGGTCGTGCAGCGCCCCAGGGAAGGATTTAATCCACTCCCAGTTCATCGGCTTGTTGCTGTTTACCCAGAAAATTTGCTGGGTCAGCATTTTTTGCAGGCTGGTGCTAACGCTCATCAACTGCTGCTGGTTAATTTGCAGGTTAATCGCCATCATCAGCTGGTTACCCAACTGTTTGTTAAGCTGGTCGAGCAGCTCACGGCGCATGTCCACCACCTGCATCAGCGCATCGTGAACCTCGTCATTAACTTCGTTCTTATGCCCCTCTTCAATCTTGTCGACATAGCTGTCGCTCTGGAACATGGCATCGCGCTGTTGGTTTATATCGAACTGCTCAAGTCGCAGGTCGGCAATGCGGTTGGTGAGATCTTCAAGATCGTCGGCAGACGGCAGCGTTTGCTGCTGCTGGTAAAGGATACGCGACAGCAGCAGACTCCCCTTCAGCACCGAAATTTGCTCTTTCAGGTTACGCTCGGACTGAAGCGCGCGGTCAAGCCAATTTTTGACGCGGATATTGCGCTGTACCAGCTCGTTGCCGCTTTGGGTGGCGTTGATCAGACGCTGGCTGAGCTGGTGGTTTACGTCCAGCTCCTGACGAACCAGCGGGTTGTTCTGTATCGCGCTGGTATCGGCGTCGTCCGGCGTTACCGCTTCCTGCGCGGTCTTTTCAGTCAGCGTTAAGCGTTTGCTGTTAACCGCTTCCTGCAGCAGTTGAAGCGTGTGTTCAAGCTGCCCAATATTGGCGTTGGTGTAGTCACGCTGTTTTTGCAGCGCATCCTGCAATACCGTGTTGCCTTCCAGACTTTTACGCTGCTGCTCAATCTGCGTATTCAGTAACGCCTGCTGCACCAGCAGCATATTTTGCTGGCTTGGGCGCAACGTCGCTTCCCCCGGCGTGGTGCCGTTCAGACGATTACGTACCTGCAGCAGCTGTTGTGAAGCGCTGTACATTGCATTCTGCACGCGCTCCGGCTGGGTTTGCAGGGACACCAGCTGGCTATTCAGCGTTGAAAGATCGTTATTCGCCGACTGCAGCTGATCGAGCACCGTAGTCAAGCGCGTTTCCAGCTGGCGCAGAGAGAGCGTGCTGAGGGTTTTACGGGTTGCTTCATCGTCGGCTGGCGTGCTGAGCGAGTTAAGCGCGTCGGTAGCCTGTTTCAGCTTATCCGGCGCCTGGGCGACCGTGGTTTTAAGCTGGGCCGTTTCCTGCTTCACGCGGTCGAGCTTGTCCAGCATTTCAAGGGTATCGGTAAGATCTTTCTGGGTGAGCTTATCGTCGGGACTTAGCGTTTTTTGCTTATTCAGCGTGTCCAGCTGCGACTGAACTTCCGCCCTGGCAGGCAGATCGCCGTTATTTTGCGCCGCCTGAGCCACAGAAAACGGCAGCAAAGCGGAGACAAACAGATACAGGAAAAGAATAAATGCGGAACGAGAAGTCCGCGACAGAGCGTTGTGCTGCGTAGTCATGGTTGATTAATTACGGTGCCGCGCATGTGATTGCCAGCTAAAAGTAAGAAGCCACGGGAGATGCGCAGAATAACACGGCTGCAGAGCGCAGAATAGCAATCCCCTTCGGAGGAATCTCAAATCATTTATACAATGAATAAGTGATAAAAATTATGCCGGTTTGTTCAGCGTCGGGCTCAGCTGGAACATCTCCAGCAGAATAGCAATAAAGTCAGGCGCTTTAGCATGCAGGTCAAAGGTTTCCGGTGCCACCAGCCAGTTTTCAATCAGCCCGGTAATGTAGCTGCGCATCAGCGTTACGGCGAGGGAAAGACGCAGGCTTGAAGGCAGTTTCCCGGCATCGATACAGCGCTGCAGGGCAGATTCAATACGCTCGTTCCCTTCCATATAAAGCGTGCGCCTGGCCTGCTGCAGAACCTCAAGTTCACCGACAAATTCACATTTGTGGAAAATGATTTCCGTCATCAGGCGTCGACGTTCTTCTGTCACCGTTGCCTGTAAGATATAAATGAGTAATTCTCTTATCACAGACAGTGGATCGTCTGGATATTTTGCCCGATACTCAATCTCTAAATCACCGATACTTGATTCGGATAGTTCCCAGATCTCACTAAATAATTCCGACTTATTTTTGAAATGCCAGTAAATCGCACCACGTGTTACCCCGGCAGCCTGAGCGATATCCGCAAGCGAAGTCGCAGAAACGCCCTGCTGTGAAAACAGGCGGATCGCAACGTCGAGGATGTGCTGGCGGGTTTCAAGCGCCTGAGCTTTGGTTTTTCGTGCCATAAGTGGGTGAATTTACTTTAGTCAGATTTACATACATTTGTGAACGTATGTACCATAGCACGACGATAATATAAACGCAGCAATGGGTTTGTGGACATTTGATCCATTGAACAACTTTGAAATCGGACACTCGAGGTTTACATATGAACAAAAACAGAGGGTTTACGCCTCTGGCGGCCGTTCTGATGCTCTCAGGCAGCTTAGCGCTTACAGGATGTAACGAGAAAGAGACCCAGCAGAGTGCGCCGCACGCCCCGGAAGTGGGTGTAGTGACTCTGAAAAGCGCGCCATTGCAGATAACTACTGAGCTTCCAGGACGCACCAACGCCTTTCGCATTGCAGAAGTTCGTCCGCAGGTTAGCGGTATTATTCTGAAGCGTAACTTCACTGAAGGCAGCGACATTCAGGCCGGTGTTTCGCTGTACCAGATCGATCCTGCAACCTACCAGGCTGCGTATGACAGCGCGAAGGGCGACCTGGCGAAAGCTCAGTCCAGCGCTAACCTCGCACAGTTAACCGTTAAACGTTATCAGAAACTGCTGGGTACCAAGTACATCAGCCAGTCTGACTACGATACGGCCGCCGCCACCGCACAGCAGGCCAATGCTGATGTGGTCGCAGCAAAAGCCGCTGTAGAAACCGCGCGCATCAATCTGGCGTACACCAAAGTCACCTCACCTATCAGCGGCCGTATCGGTAAATCCGCGGTTACAGAAGGTGCGCTGGTGACCAGCGGCCAAACCACCGCTCTGGCAACCGTACAGCAGCTTGACCCTATCTATGTTGACGTGACCCAGTCCAGCGACGACTTCCTGCGCCTGAAGCAGGAGCTGGCCGACGGCAAACTGAAGCAAGAAAACGGTAAAGCGAAAGTTCAGTTGATGACAAACAACGGTGCCGCATACCCGCAGGAAGGGACATTGGAATTCTCCGAAGTGACCGTTGACCAGACCACCGGGTCAATCACCCTGCGCGCTATCTTCCCGAACCCGGACAAAACGCTGCTGCCAGGCATGTTTGTTCGCGCCAAACTCGAAGAAGGCGTTAACCCGAACGCTATCCTGGTTCCGCAGCAGGGGGTCACTCGTACTCCACGCGGCGATGCCTCTGCAATGGTTGTCGGGAAGGATGACAAAGTTGAAGTTCGCCAGCTGAAAACCAGCCAGGCGATCGGCGACAAGTGGCTGGTTACCGATGGGTTACAGACTGGCGATCGCGTAATTATTACCGGTCTACAGAAAGTAAAACCCGGTGTTCAGGTAAAAGCGCAGGAAGTTGCAGAAGACAATAAAGGCCAACAGCAACAAGCCGCAGGCGCGCAGCCAGAACAACCGAAGTCTTAACTTAAACAGGAGCCGTTAAGACATGTCTAAGTTTTTTATCGATCGCCCCATCTTTGCCTGGGTAATCGCCATCATCATTATGTTGGCGGGTGCGCTTGCGATCATGAAATTGCCCATCGCGCAATATCCAACGATTGCGCCACCGGCCATTCAGATCTCGGCAAACTACCCGGGTGCAGATGCTAAAACGGTACAGGATACCGTCACGCAGGTTATCGAACAGAACATGAACGGTATCGATGGCCTGCTGTACATGTCCTCGACTAGTGATTCCTCCGGGACCGTTCAGATAACCATTACCTTCGACTCCGGCACCGATGCCGACATCGCGCAGGTACAGGTTCAGAACAAACTGCAGCTTGCTATGCCGCTGCTGCCTCAGGAAGTGCAGCAGCAGGGTGTTAGCGTCGAGAAGTCCTCCAGTAGCTTCCTGATGGTTCTCGGTATGATCAATACCGACGGCACCATGAATCAGGAAGATATCGCGGACTACGTTGGCGCAACCATCAAAGATCCGGTCAGCCGTACTCACGGTGTTGGTGACGTTCAGCTGTTTGGTGCTCAGTACGCGATGCGTATCTGGATGGATCCGAACAAACTGAACAACTACCAGCTGACGCCTGTTGACGTGATTAATGCCATCAAAGCGCAGAACGCCCAGGTGGCTGCCGGTCAGCTAGGCGGCACTCCGCCAGTAAAAGGCCAGCAGTTAAACGCCTCCATCATTGCCCAAACCCGCCTGAAATCTGCAGATGAGTTCAGCAAAATCCTGATGAAGGTTAACCCGGACGGCTCTCGCGTTCTGCTGAGAGACGTAGCGAAGGTTGAGCTGGGTGGCGAAAACTATGATGTTATCGCTCGCTATAACGGCCAGCCGGCTTCCGGTCTGGGGATAAAACTAGCCACCGGTGCTAACGCCCTGGACACCGCCGAAGCGGTACGCGCGACGGTTGAAAAACTGGAGCCGTTCTTCCCGTCGGGTCTGAAAGTTGTTTATCCGTATGACACTACGCCGTTCGTTAAAATCTCCATTAACGAAGTGGTAAAAACGCTGATTGAAGCCATCGTGCTGGTGTTCCTGGTAATGTATCTGTTCCTGCAGAACTTCCGGGCTACGCTTATCCCAACGATTGCTGTACCGGTGGTACTGTTAGGTACGTTCGCTATTCTCGCCGCCTTTGGCTACTCGATAAACACCCTGACGATGTTCGGCATGGTGTTGGCGATAGGCCTGTTGGTGGATGACGCCATTGTTGTGGTTGAAAACGTTGAGCGTGTAATGGTGGAAGATGGACTGCCGCCGAAAGAAGCGACGCGTAAGTCCATGGGCCAGATTCAGGGCGCCCTGGTGGGTATCGCGATGGTACTGTCAGCGGTATTTATCCCGATGGC
Source organism: Cedecea sp. (assembly GCF_036500665.1). Classification (NCBI taxonomy): domain Bacteria; kingdom Pseudomonadati; phylum Pseudomonadota; class Gammaproteobacteria; order Enterobacterales; family Enterobacteriaceae; genus Cedecea; species Cedecea sp. The sequence continues at coordinate 20,975 of NZ_DASYBS010000083.1, read as the reverse complement.
GTTCTTCGGCGGCTCTACCGGTGCAATCTACCGTCAGTTCTCGATTACCATCGTTTCTGCGATGGTGCTGTCGGTGCTGGTGGCAATGATTCTGACTCCTGCGCTCTGTGCGACCATGCTTAAGCCTATCCCGAAAGGTCATCACGATGACAAAAAAGGATTCTTTGGCTGGTTCAACAGAATGTTCGAGAAGAGCACGCATCACTATACCGACAGCGTCGGTAACATCCTGCGTAGCACCGGTCGTTATCTGGTTCTGTACCTGATAATCGTCGTAGGCATGGCCTTCCTGTTTGTCCGCCTGCCTAGCTCGTTCCTGCCTGATGAAGACCAGGGCGTATTGCTGGCAATGGCTCAGCTGCCTGCCGGTGCGACTCAGGAACGTACGCAGAAAGTGCTGGACGAGGTGAACGACTACTTCCTGACCAAAGAGAAAGCGAACGTTAATTCGGTGTTTACCGTTAACGGTTTCGGCTTCTCTGGCCGCGGTCAGAACACCGGTCTGGCGTTCGTGTCTCTGAAAGACTGGAGTGAACGTTCGGGTGAGGAGAACAAGGTTCCGGCCATTGCAGGTCGAGCCATGGGCACCTTCTCACAAATTAAAGATGCGATGGTGTTTGCCTTCAACCTGCCGGCGATTGTCGAGCTGGGTACCGCGACCGGCTTTGACTTCCAGCTGATTGACCAGGCGAACCTTGGCCACGAACAGCTGACTCAGGCTCGTAACCAGCTGTTCGGTATGATTGCACAGCACCCTGACCTGCTGGTTGGCGTGCGTCCGAACGGCCTCGAAGATACGCCACAGTTTAAAATCGATATCGATCAGGAAAAAGCGCAGGCGCTCGGGGTATCCATCAGTGATATCAACACGACGCTGGGCTCAGCCTGGGGCGGTAGCTACGTCAATGACTTCATTGACCGTGGCCGCGTGAAGAAAGTGTATGTCATGGCCGAAGCGCCATACCGTATGCTGCCGAGCGATATCGGCAACTGGTACGTCCGTGGCTCTTCCGGGCAAATGGTTCCGTTCTCTGCGTTCTCGACTTCGCGCTGGGAATACGGCTCACCGCGTCTGGAGCGTTACAACGGCTTGCCATCTATGGAAATTCTTGGTCAGGCTGCACCGGGTAAAAGTACCGGTGAAGCGATGGATATGATGGAGCAGCTGGCCGCGAAATTGCCAACCGGCATCGGTTTTGACTGGACGGGTATGTCCTATCAGGAACGTTTGTCCGGCAACCAGGCCCCTGCCCTGTACGCCATTTCTCTGATTGTGGTATTCCTCTGTCTGGCAGCATTGTACGAGAGCTGGTCGATTCCGTTCTCCGTTATGCTGGTTGTTCCGCTTGGGGTATTCGGTGCGCTGCTGGCCGCCACTCTGCGCGGCCTGACTAACGACGTGTACTTCCAGGTTGGCCTGCTGACAACCATTGGCCTGTCGGCGAAGAACGCGATACTTATCGTAGAATTCGCCAAAGACCTGATGGAAAAAGAAGGCAAAGGCCTGATAGAAGCAACGCTGGATGCGGTCCGTATGCGTCTACGCCCGATTCTGATGACCTCTCTGGCCTTTATCCTCGGGGTAATGCCGCTGGTTATCAGTACCGGGGCAGGCAGTGGTGCGCAGAACGCCGTAGGTACTGGCGTTATGGGCGGGATGGTTACCGCGACCGTACTGGCTATCTTCTTCGTTCCGGTGTTCTTCGTGGTGGTTCGTCGCCGCTTCAGCCGTAAGAACGAGGATATTGAGCATGCGCATCCGGTAGAACATCACCAGTAAGCCATTAAATCACATAACAAAAGGCCGCTTTTAGCGGCCTTTTTTATTAATATAGAAACCGGTTTCAGTCACGATATTCTGGATTCATTATTTAACCGTAATTTCTGCCTCCGGGTTTATCTTCCACATAAACAGCCCCCTCATTGCGAGGAAAATAAGCCTTAAATGCTCGTTAATCCATGGTTAACCAAACAACAAAAACCGATGAATCACTTTTATTTGGGAATATTCTTACGAATTAAGATCTGCAACTCAGCTGGATACAGAATAGTCTTAAAGACGCATTAACCGGCTGAAAGTTATAAATATTGCACAGGTGTTGTTAATCCTTTACCAGCCGATTTAAGTTAAAATTCATACTAAAGACTTAATTCACATTTAGTAACGTATTATGTTTTTTTACTTAATTGTAATTTTTCGTTAGAGCAGCATGAAATCTATGCAACATTGATTTATAGTTACAGCACATGTAATAATCGTGGCAACAGTTCTTCACCTGATCAGGTGTGTCCACCCCAACCCGTTGTGTTTATCATTTGTTTTATCGATAAAGGGGGCAGCACTATGGACGAATACTCACCAAAGCGGCATGATATCGCGCAGCTTAAGTTCCTTTGTGAGAGTCTGTATCACGATTGTCTGACCAATCTTGGTGAGAGCAATCATGGATGGGTTAATGATCCGACGTCGGCCATTAATCTACAGCTGAATGAATTGATTGAGCACATTGCTGCTTCGGCGCTTAATTATAAGATTAAGTACCCGGATGAGAGCAAATTGATTGAACAGATTGATGAATACCTGGACGATACCTTCATGTTGTTTAGCAATTACGGCATTAATGCGCAGGATCTGCAGCGGTGGCGTAAATCGGGGAATCGCTTGTTCAGATGTTTCATCAATGAGAGTCGCGCTAACCCAGTGAGCCACTCGTTCTAAAAAAGATTAAAATACTTAAGGCGAATTTATGACTACCAAACTCACTAAGACCGATTATTTGATGCGTCTGCGACGCTGTCAGACAATTGATACGCTGGAACGCGTAATTGAAAAAAATAAATATGAATTATCAGATAATGAGCTGGCGGTATTTTATTCAGCAGCCGATCACCGTCTTGCAGAACTGACGATGAATAAACTGTATGACAAAATCCCACCGTCTGTGTGGAAATTCATTCGCTAATAACAAATTTTATTAAATAATATTTAATATCACATTTTATTTCTCATTATTGCCTGGTTTGTCTCAGCTGTTGTTGTGCAGGTTCGGATTAGCGCCAGTTAAACGTCCGGTTGAATCCCGCAAGCACTCCTTAATCCTCGCCTTACCGCGCTGTTGTCTGGTCGCGTGAGCTTCGTCACGCGCAGGGAACGATCCCCACACTTTCTTCTCTAAAGTTGGTTAGTCTTGCAGACAACTAAACATGGAGTACGTCATGAGCGAAGAGAAACGTAAAATGATTGCCGGTGAGCTTTATCGGCCCGGAGATGAAACCCTACAGCGAGAAAGCCATAAAGCCCGTCAGCTGCTGCATCGCTACAACCAGAGCTCTCCTGATGAACAGGCATACCGCGATGAGATCCTCGCTGAACTGCTGGGCCAAAGCGAAGGGGCTTATATAGAGCCAACCTTCCGCTGCGACTACGGCTACAACATTTACCTCGGTAAAAACTTCTACGCCAATTTTGAGTGCGTGATGCTGGACCCCTGTCCGATTCGCATCGGCGACAACTGCATGCTGGCACCGGGCGTGCATATTTATACCGCCACCCATCCCCTTGATGCCGAAACGCGAAATAGCGGCGTGGAGCTGGGCAAACCGGTAACTATCGGTAATAAGGTCTGGATTGGCGGACGCGCGGTCATTAACCCAGGCGTTACCATCGGCGATAATGTCGTGGTAGGTTCAGGCTCGGTTGTCACCAAAGATATTCCAGCTAACTGCGTTGTTGCCGGTAATCCAGCCCGCATCATAAAGATGCTGTAACGCGGCACGACCTGTTAACTGTTATGGTTATTTTTGGCTTATCTGTTACTTTTTTGCCGGGCCCGCAGTTCCTAAAATAGTCTGGTCATGCGTACAACCGAAACAGAGAAATTAGAAGGCACACCATGTCAGAAATTCAGCGCCTGCTCACCGATACCATCGAACACCTGAATGAAACTGAAAAGCGCGATAACCGCCCGCGCTTTAGCATCAGTTTTATCCGTAAACATCCCGGCTTATTTATCGGGATGTATATCGGCTGGTTTGCCACTATGTGGGTAATGCTGGAATCAGAGACCCTGGCGGGCTCAGTGTGGCTGCTGGTCGTGCTGTTCGCGCTGATGAACGCGTTTTTCTTCTTTGACGTCAACCCTCGCTACCGCTACAGCGATATTGACGTACTCGACCTGCGCGTTTGCTACAACGGCGAGTGGTACAACACCCGCAACGTGCCTGAGGCGCTGATCGATGACATCCTCAGCTCCCCGAGCGTGGATGAAGAGCAAAAATCTTTGCTGCACAAAATGCTCAGCCGCAAAGGGGAGCTGTCGTTTTACGACGTCTTCTCGCTGACCCGCCAGCAGCCCGCGGCCGGGCGCTAACGGCTAGCGGCGTTTCTTACGTCCCTGCACCGCTTTAAAACGCGGGTTAGATTTGCAAATCACATACAGCCGCCCCTTGCGCTTAACAATCTGGCAATCGGGGTGGCGCTGTTTTGCACTGCGAAGTGAATTCAATACCTGCATATCTTAAGACTCCTTGCCGCCAAAGAATTTACCAAAGCGCTGCTGGAAGCGCGCCGGGCCGCCTTCATTGACGAAGACTTTCTGTTTGCCGGTGTAGTGAGGATGCGAAGCGGAAGAGACTTCGATCGTCACGTAGGGGTAAGTCACCCCATCCAGCTCGATCTCGCGGTCGGTTTTGATCGTCGACCCCACTTTAAAATACTCATTCACGCTGGTGTCGTGGAACACCACGGTCCGGTAAAACGGATGGATATCTCGCTGCATAAAAATCATTCCGATATGTTATAACGTAACAATAAAATAAAAGATGATCGAACGAATTGCAAGCGGGGTTTAAAACGCAGAGGGCGTCGAAAAGAAGTGGGCACCGCCTGGGTGCCCGAAGAGGTTAGAGTTTAAAACCGGCAACCACGCGCTCAAGCTGGGTGGATTGCTCCGCCATGGAGTGCGAGGCGGAAGAGACTTCCTGAACCAGCGCGGCGTTCTGCTGGGTTGTGCTATCAAGCTGATTAATCGCCAGATTCACCTGCTCAATGCCGGTGCTCTGCTCGCGGCTGGAAGACATGATCTCGGCCATCAGCGTTGTCACGTTACGCACGCCCTGGGTCAGTTCTTCCATGGTACTGCCCGCCTGATTAACCAGTTCTGTCCCCAGATTTACGTTGCTTACCGAATTCTCGATCAGCGCTTTAATTTCCCGCGCCGACTGCGCAGAACGCTGGGCCAGGCTGCGAACTTCAGAGGCAACAACCGCAAAACCACGGCCCTGCTCACCGGCACGCGCGGCCTCAACGGCGGCGTTCAGCGCCAGGATATTGGTCTGGAAAGCGATACTGTCAATGACGCTGATAATATCGACCACTTTGCCAGAAGAAGTCTGAATAGCATTCATCGTGCTGACGACCTGCTTCACCACTTCTCCCCCTTTCACCGCCACGCTGGAAGCTTCACGCGCCAGCTCGTTAGCATGGGCGGCGTTATCGGCATTCTGCCGCACGGTGCTGGTCAGCTCCTCCATCGACGCCGCCGTTTGTTCAATGGAACTTGCCTGATCTTCCGTTCGGGCGGAGAGATCCTGATTACCGGTAGCAATTTGATGAGAAGCGGAAGAGATAGCCCGCGCGCTATCCCCCACCTGCCGCAGCATGGTTTGCAGATAGCTAATCACGCCGTTAAAGCTTTCGATGATGGCGTTAAATTCCGGACTGCTGGTCGGCTCCAGTCGCTGAGTGAGATCGGCACCGCCGGCAGAAAGACGGCTGATGTTGTGGTTAAGATCGCCCAGGCGACGCATCATATTGCGGATAAACAGCACCAGAATGCCAAGCAGTACGATAGCCATTGGGATCTGCACCATGCCGAGGCGCAGTAAAATCGCGTCCGTTTGTTTGGTCAGCAGCGCGGTTGGCAGGTCAACCGCCAGGATCCACGGGCTGCCTTTTACCGTCTGCAAAATGACGGTATGCGAAGTGCCGTCATTGTCATATTCATCTTCACTGCCCTGGCTGGCGTTAAAACCAGGCAGCATCTGCTGGATCGCTTTAGCCATTGGCAGCGTGCTGCTCAGGTCAGAAAGATTTTTCAAGCCTGCCGTTTTGCCAATCTGGTCTGCATTACCGACGACTTTGCCATCAGCTTCAATAATCAACACTTGCCCTTTCACCGCCTCGCTCATCTGTTTAGCGAGCTGATTGAAGAAGCCCAGCGTCACATCGATAGTCGCCACGCCCCACGGCTGGCCGTCTTTGCTTATCGCCATCGCACAGTTAGTCCGCGGCTGCGGGCTGGCATCGTCCTGGTAGGCATTCGCCCAGGCACAATGCCCTGCCGGAGAAGCAAGCCCGGCTTTATACCACACCTGCTCGTAGTAATTAGGCGCCGCGTCTGAGTTCCAGTAGGTGTTTTCCTCGAGTTTGTTGCTGCCGTTGCGGGCAAAGAAAGTGCTGAATTTATTGCGGCCCGCCTCGCGTTTTTCCGGCAACGGCCAGACTCCGCCGCCAAACACGTTCACGTCCTGGTACTGATCCACCAGCGTTGGTAATAGTTTATTAATATCATCGCTTTGCATCGCGGCGACCGACTGAGTAATGCTGCGCATTTGCGCCTGTACCCGGTTCATCTGTTCGGTGATATTCACCGCAACATTGTCCACCTCAAAACGAATCAACTGCGTTTCATTGCGCTTAATTTGTGGCGTCACAAAGAAATGGATCACCAGCGAAGTTACCGCAATTAACAGCATAAAAAACAAACATAAAGAGGTAATGAATCGGGATTGTGTAGTTTTTAGCATGATGAGGGCACCTGGTGGTAAAAAGCGAAACGCTTAGCAACCTCTTCGGCATAAAACCAATAAACTTAACGACCACCATAATTTAATCATTCGTTAACTATTTCCAAATGTAATTAACTTCCAGTTAAATCCATAAGTTACCCCTATGCATTGAAATATTTTGCAATGATTAGACTTTTCTCGTTTCCGCAAATGCTTAGAACCCCGCCGGGTCATAGCTTAGAAGATAACAATATTGGGCGAGGCTTTTTGATTCCGGCAAGGTGAGCACCAACGCTACCCGACCGTATTCAGAAGGACATTGCCATGATGCTGTGCCGCTGTTGTGCCGAACTCGACCCGACCGCCTTTTCTAAGACTATGATGACCGGAGTAAACTATGAGCACCAATCCAGGCCTGGCACTGCCGATTCTTGACCTTTCCCAGCTTAGCGGCAGCGACACTGACCGTTCGGCCTTCCTCAGCCAGCTGCGCTACGCCGCACGAGAAATTGGCTTTTTCTACCTGATAAACCACGGCATCAGCCCTGAACTGCAGCAGGCGGTCCAGGACGAAGCCCGCAGCTTCTTTGCCCTCCCCGACGATGAAAAACAGCAGGTGGCGATGATTCGCTCGCCGCATTTCCGTGGCTATAACCGCGCGGCCAGCGAACTGACTCGTGGCCAGCCCGACTGGCGTGAACAGTTCGATCTCGGCGCCGAGCGTCAGGCTCTACCGCCGGATGAATATGCTCCCGCATGGCGCCGCCTCCAGGGGCCAAACCTCTGGCCAACCGCGCTTCCCGAACTCAAACCCACGCTTCTACAGTGGCAGAGCGAAATGACCGCCGTGGCCTTAAAGCTGCTGCGCACCTTTGCCGAAGCGCTTAGCCTGCCGGCCGATGCCTTCGACTCGCTCTATGGCAGCCTGCCAAATGAACACATCAAGTTGATTCGCTATCCTGGACAGTCGGCCACGCAAAGCAGCCAGGGCGTAGGCGCTCACAAAGATTCTGGCTTCCTGAGCTTCCTGCTGCAGGACGATAAAAAAGGCCTGCAGGTGGAAGTTTCACCGGATAACTGGGTCGATGCTCAGCCGCTGCCCGGCAGCTTTGTGGTCAACATCGGCGAACTGCTGGAGCTGGCGACCAACGGCTACCTGCGCGCGACCGTACACCGCGTGGTTTCTCCGCCGCAGGACGAGGAGCGCCTGTCCATCGCCTTTTTCCTGGGCGCACAGCTCAACGCCGTGGTGCCGGTCTATCAGCTCCCGGAAGCGTTAGCCCGCGAAGCGCAAGGCCCTGAAAGCGATCCACAAAACCCGCTGCTGCGCGATGTGGGCTGGAACTACCTGAAAGGCCGCCTGCGCTCCCACCCCGACGTGGCGGAACGCTACTACGCGGATGTCCTTCGTAACAGCAGTGAACTGATTGCTTAATAACTAATTAAAAATAAAGGAATTAATGATGAAAAAGACCGCGTTTAAACTGGCTGGTGTTGCTCTGTCACTGTCTCTGGCTTTCTCGGCGCAGGCCGCAGACGCGCTGCGTGTCGCGGCTGACCCGGTTCCCCATGCGGAAATCCTCGCCTTTGTGCAGAAACTCGACCCTGATTTGAAGCTGAAGGTTGTCGAGCTCAGCAACGGCGTTAACGCTAACGAGCTGCTGGCCAACGGCGACGTTGACGCCAACTACTTCCAGCACGTGCCTTATTTGCGTGACCAGGAAAAAGCGCTCGGCAAGAAATTTGTCGTCGCCGCAACGGTGCATATTGAACCGCTGGGCATTTACTCACATAAATACAAGGATCTGAAATCCGTCCCGGAAGGCGCGACCATCGCGGTACCGAACAACGTCACCAACCTCAGCCGCGCCCTTTACCTGCTGCAGGACAAAGGGTTAATCACCCTCAAGCCGGAATTTAAAGACGCCGCCACAAACCAGGCGACGCCAAAAGACATCGCCGAAAACCCGAAAAAGCTGAAGATCCTGGAAGTCGAATCGCCGCAGATCCCACGCTCCCTGGACGACGTGGGGCTGGGGGTTATCAACGGTAACTATGCGCTGGAAGCAGGCCTTAGCCCGGCGAAAGATGCGCTTGGCCTGGAAAGCGCCACCCATAACCCGTACGCCAATATTCTGGTTACTAACCCTAACCTGAAAAACGACCCGCGCATCAAGCAGCTGACGAAGGATCTTGAATCTCCTCAGGTGGCCGAGTTCATTCGCAAGCAGTACAACGGATCGGTGATCCCGGTAGAGAATAAGTCATGATCGCCCTTGAGCGGCTGAGCAAAGTGTACGCCGGAGAAGGCCGACCGGCACTCGATGACATTAATCTTGTGGTACCGGATGGCGCAATCTACGGCATTCTGGGCCGCAGCGGCGCCGGGAAAAGTACGCTGATCCGCTGTCTCAACCTGCTGGAGCGGCCCACCTCGGGCCGCATTATCATGAACGACAGGGACATCACGACCTTTAACCAACGCGAGCTTCGCCAGCACCGCCAGCGCACCGGCATGGTGTTCCAGCATTTCAACCTGATTCACGCCCGCAGCGTTGAAGACAACGTTGCCGTGCCGCTGGAAATATCCGCTACACCGCGTGAAGAACGCCGTAAACGCGTTGCCGAACTGCTTAGCCTTGTTGGCCTGAGCGACAAAGCAAAAGCTTTTCCGTCCCAGCTTTCCGGCGGGCAAAAACAACGTGTCGGCATCGCCCGAGCGCTGGCCGCCCACCCGGAGATCCTGCTGTGCGATGAAGCCACCAGCGCGCTGGATCCTGAAACCACTGCATCAATCCTGGCTTTGCTGGCGGATATCAATCGCCAGCTTGGTCTGACGATCGTGCTGATCACCCATCAATTAGAGGTGGTGAAAGCTATTTGCGATCACGCGGCACTGCTGGAACACGGCAGGTTGATAGAAAGTGGTCCGCTGTCCGAAAGATTAGTGGATCCGTTTTCAAGATTACGCGCCTCTTTGCTCCATGACAAAGAAGCAGAGCAAGCGTTCTTACGCCGCCACGGCGTCGAAGGGAGAGCGTTATGCGAAGTAGCATGAGCTGGGACGATTTGTGGCCGCTGCTGCTGGACGGTACGCTTGATACCCTTTATATGGTTGGGCTGGCTGCCTTCTTCACCGTGCTGATTGGCCTGCCGCTGGGCGTATTGTTATTTCTCACCCGGCGCGATGGTGCTTTACCGGCTCCCCGCCTCAATCAGGTGCTCGGCAGCATCATTAACGTTGGCCGTTCGTTACCGTTTATTGTCCTGCTGATAGCGCTGATCCCGCTGACACGGATTATCGTCGGTACCACGCTCGGCAGCACCGCGGCGGTTGTGCCCATTACCATCGGTGCTTTTCCCTTCTTTGCCCGCGTGGTAGAAAGCGCGCTTGATGAGGTGGATAAAGGCCGTATTGAAGCCATTCTGTCGATGGGCGGCAACGCCTGGCATGTGGTGAGCAAAGTGCTGCTTCCGGAGGCCTTACCTGCCATCCTGGCGGGGATCACGCTCACGATTGTTATGCTGATTGGTTTTTCTTCAATGGCCGGCGTTATCGGCGGTGGCGGCCTGGGAGACCTGGCCATTCGCTACGGCTATCAACGCTTTAATAACCAGGTCATGGTCAGTACCGTGATAATCCTGATTGTGATGGTGCACCTTGTACAAAGCCTTGGCGACCATTTAGTACGCCGCCTCGCCCATCGGCGTTAAAATGGCTTACTACAAGAAACGGGGCCGCTTATCGCGGCCCCGTTTCTTTTTAACCGTTACGCTTTCTCACGCACCAGCAGGGTGGTCAGCGCGAAAGACAGCCCCAGCGCCAGCGCAACCCCCAGAAGAGCAAAGATAAAGTACGGACCAATGTAGGCCGGCAGGCTAAAGATACTCGACAGGATATAGCCGTACAGCCGCACGCCGAAGAAGGCAATAAACGCCGAGGCAATAGAACTGGCTATCGTGGCAGCGATAAACGCTTTCTTATAGCGAGTTAATACGCCAAACAAAGCAGGCTCGGTGATCCCCAGCAGTGCAGAAATCCCCGCCGACAAGACCACAGAACGGTCCGCTTTCGATTTGCTCTGCCGCCAGATGGCAAAGGTTGCCCCGGCGATAGCCATGTTGGCCATAAACATCATCGGCATCAGCATGTCATAGCCGCGGTCAGTGAAGTTTTGCAGCGCAATGGGCGTCATAGCGTGATGCATACCGGTCAGGATCGCTATCGGGCGAATCGCCCCTACCACCAGTCCGGCAAAGCTTGCTGAAACCCCAAACAGCCCTTCAATAAACCAGGCCAGCGCTTTACCAAGATAAATGCCGAGCGGGCCAATCACCACCAGCGCAACCAGCGCGGCGATGAACAGCGTCAGCGTGGGGGTAAACACCGTTTTCAGGACCTCGGGCATGACGCTATCAACCCAGCGATGGATATAGCTCAACGCCAGCACCGAGAAGATAACCGGGATCACGCTGGAGGCGTAGTTGAAGACCGAAACCGGGATCACGTTAAGAAAATAGAAAGCATCTACCGCCCCGGCCTGATGTGCGGCCAGCGCCTTCGCCGCTTCAATCAGCGACGGATACATTAAGCAGGCCGCCACCGCCGCCGCGAGGTATTCATTGGTTTTGAAAATTCTGGCAGCGGAAATCGCCAGGAAAAACGGCAGAAAATAAAACACGCCGCTGGCGATAAGGTCGATAACCACCACGGTATCGCTTTTTGCTGAGATGAGCTTAAGCGCAACCAGCCCGGCCAGCAGGCCTTTTATCATCCCTGCCCCGGCAATCGCCGGCACAATTGGCCCGAACACGCCGGAAACCGTGTCCATAAACATCGACACAAGGCTCTTACGCTCTTTCTTGCCGGCCGCTGAAGCTGGAGCATCTTTCGCGCCGCCAAGTAGAGCGTTCAATTGCTCGTACCAACTGTTCACCTGTGGGCCAATGATTATCTGAAACTGATCGCTCTGCGTCTGCGCACCCAGCACGCCGGGCAGCTTTTTGATCTCCGGCTGGTTCACTTTATTATCATCAATTAAATCGAAACGCAGACGCGTCATGCAGTGCCAGACTTTATTAATATTTTCCGTTCCACCGACCAAACGGATAATAGAAGCAATGACGTCACGACTCCCCATGAATAACTCCCCGATGTTGGTTTATTGTTATGTTTTGCTGCCGCCGATGGTAGAGAATCAAAAAACAAAAAACAAACCAATGAAATATGACAACCGTCACAATTAGCCACCAGAAAGCATTAAAAAAGAGAAAGATAAACAATTGGTACGGTTTTGTTGCCTTTATCCGTGAAATAACTGACCAATAAAAAAGAGTAAAAAAAGCGTTTACCGGCGGGGAAAAATAGGGTGATAGTAATAGCAGAACTTACTTACTTTGTTTAAATCAGCCTGATGGTGGAGCTTTCTCGTGCTACCCACAATTATCGAAAATATTGAATGTTTTATTACTAAACCGGACCGACACAATCTGGTGACGGTGCGGGTCACGACCAACAAAGGTATTACCGGCCTCGGCTGTGCGACCTTCCAGCAGCGGCCGCTGGCGGTTAAAACCCTGGTCGATGAGTACCTCAAACCACTGCTGATGGGCCGTGACGCCAACCACATAGAAGACCTGTGGCAAATGATGACGGTCAACGCCTACTGGCGAAACGGCCCGGTGATGAACAACGCCATTGCCGGCGTGGATATGGCGCTGTGGGACATCAAAGGCCAGTTGGCTAATATGCCGCTTTACCAGCTTTTAGGCGGTAAATCGAAGGACGCCATTGCGGTTTACAGCCACGCCGCCAGCGAAACGCTCGAAGGGCTCTACCAGGAAGTGGATAAGCTGCTGGCCCAGGGGTATCGCTACATTCGCTGCCAGCTGGGTTTTTACGGCGGCACGCCGCAGGGCATGCACCAGACTAAAACGCCCACGCCAGGCGCGTACTACGATCAGGATGAATATATGGCGAACACGGTGGAAATGTTCCGCGCGCTGCGCGAGAAATACGGCCATCGGTTCCATATCCTACACGACGTTCACGAACGGTTATTCCCGCAGCAGGCCATTCAGCTGGCTAAGGGGCTGGAACCGTATCAGCCATGGTTTATCGAAGATATTCTGCCGCCGCAGCAAAGTGCCTGGCTTGAACAGGTGCGTAATCACTCTTCCGTGCCGCTGGCGATGGGCGAGCTGTTCAACAACCCGGCGGAATGGCACGATCTTATTGTGAATCGCCGCATCGATTTTATCCGCTGTCACGTCTCGCAAATCGGCGGGATCACCCCTGCACTAAAACTGGCGGTACTCTGCCAGGCCTTTGGGGTACGCCTGGCCTGGCACGGGCCGCCGGATATGACGCCGATTGCGGTGGCGGTGAATACTCACCTGAATATTCATCTGCATAACGCGGCAATCCAGGAGTTTATTCCCGTCAAAGAGAATACCGCCGCCGTGTTCCCGGGCGCACCGAGCGCGGAACAAGGCTATATGTATCCTCTGGAAAAACCGGGTATTGGCGTTGGGTTTGACAGGGAGCAGGCGGAACGCTTCCCGGTGGAATATCGCCCGCATGAATGGACGCAAAGCCGCCTGCCTAACGGCGCGATCCACACACCTTAAGAGGATTTACGGCGAGCCAGATTATCGTGGTTAAAGGGGATGACGTAGGTGCAGGAATAATCGATGTCGACGATATCGCTGATTTCAAACACCCTTCCCCCTTCAAGGATCCCGCGGTTGCTTATCTGCATCGCGGGCAGCCCTTTCTTACACTCCAGCAGCTGCGCCTGCTCTTTATTGATCGCTATCGCCTGGTAGCGGGTCAGCAAATGCGAAATGCGATACCCTTTACCGAGGACATATTGCTGTAAAGAGCTTTCAATCACCTTCTGGCTAAGGTCGGGGAAATCTTTTACCGGCATCCGTGAAGTTTCAATCTGCACTTTCTGATTATCCACCAGCCGCAAGCGGCAAAACTGCCAGATAAAATCATCCGAGCCCAGACCGAACACCTGGCGCTCTTCACGGTCGGGTAATTTTTTATGCAGGCTGACCAGCCGGAACGTAATGCGATCGAAGTGTTTTTCAGTAATGGAGTTATAAACCAGGGGGCTATTACGCGCCTGTTCGTTAATCCAAATTCCTGATCCCTGAATAATCGACACCACCCCGATACTGACCAGTTTCTCCAAAGCCTGGCGAATCGTGAAACGCGAAACCCCGTACTCTTCAGCGAGCTGGCGTTCCGGCGGCAGCTTGCGTGGCCCCTGGCTGCTGTGCTGGTAAATTTTGCTCAGTAAGTCCTGGGTGACAAAATCTTTCTTTTTCATCGCGGGCTCCTAACCTTTGCGCTGAAACATAACATTACTGCGTCGAGTGAACTATGCTGGCAGATAAAATCCCCTCAGACTCTTAACCTCTTACGCCGGAACCCAATTATGACAAGCAAAAAGATGGTCAGTCTCGTCAATGGCGTGCTGATCGTGGCGGTGCTGCTGCCGGTATTGCTTAGCATTTATCTGGCGCACAACAAAGCCGAGAAAACCTTCCATAGCGAGCTTGAAAACTATGCTGACCGGGCGCTGTTGCGCAGCGAAAGAGTGGTTAATCAGGCCACCGCGGCGCTGACGAAAATCAACGCGTTCCACGGCCAGTACTGCTCCCGCAGCCATCTTGATGCGATGCGCCGCGTGGCCTTCAACTTTCGCTACATTCAGGAAGTGGTCTATATCGTTGATAACCGCACCGTTTGTTCTTCGCTTGAAGCCACGCACGATGGTGCAAAACTCGGCCCGCCTGATACCAGAGGCGCAGGGGGCTTTTTCGCCTGGTACACCGACGTCACCGATTTGGGTTTCGAGCGCCCGATGATGTATGTAGGGAAATTGCAGCATGTCGTGGTTATCGATCCGATAACCTTCATTGACGTGATCCCCTTTGGCCATAACCCGGTGGACGTTGCCATGGTTGGCATGGAGCACAACCGGCTGATCGCCAGTAACGCAAAGTTGCCCAATAACAGTTGGGAAACTCAGATTCGAAAAGGTGTCGAGGCCTATTCAGACGGGCAAAACGATTATGTGATTCGCCGCTCAAGTGAGTTAGGCCTGGCTATGATAGCCTGGGCGCCCAGCGCCCCGCTGCAAGCCGCCTGGTATAAACAGATGGTCATCTGGCTACCAATTGGCATTCTCTTTAGCCTGAGCGCAGGGTGGTTTATCACCCGTCTGCTGCGGCGTCTTGAGTCCCCTCAGGCGCGTATTCAGGATGCCATACGCGACCGCGAATTTAGCCTCGAATATCAGCCCATCGTCGATTTAAATACCGGTGAAGGGGTAGGTGCGGAAGCCCTGCTCCGGTGGCGGCTACCGGATGGAAGCTTCATCAGCCCGGACATTTTCATACCGATTGCCGAACAGGCCGGACTGATCTCTCAGATAACCGAACTGGTGATCAATCAAGCCTTCAGCGAGCTGGGCGACTGGCTTCACGGCCACCCTCATCATCACCTTTCCATTAATCTGTCGCCGAATGATGTGCTGAGCGATCGGGTGCTGAAGATCATCAAGCCATTGCTGCTTAAGTACCAGGTTAAAGCGGAACAGATAGCGCTGGAGATAACCGAACGCGGTTTTGCCGACCCAAAAGTCAGCGCCCCCATCGTGGCGGAATACCGCAAGGCGGGGCACCCTATCTACCTGGATGATTTCGGCACCGGCTACTCCAGCCTGAGCTACCTGCAGGATCTCGACGTCGATATTATCAAAATCGACAAATCGTTCGTCGACGCGCTGGAGTACAAAAACGTCACGCCTTACATCATTGAAATGGCGAAAACCCTGAATCTGGCGACCCTTGCCGAAGGCATTGAAACCGCTTCACAGGCCGCGTGGCTACGCGAACACGGCGTTGCCTGGGGACAAGGCTGGCTTTACAGCAAAGCCCTGCCTAAACAGGCCTTTATCGACTGGATTGCGTGCAACCGGGGCATAAGTTAACTACTTACGCAATAACTGCTGCAGGCGCTGCTGCTGGCGTTTTTCCAGCCAGCCCTTCAGCAGGAACAGGCGCAGGCCGCCCATCACCAGCAGCGCGCCCCAAATCAGCGTCGGCCACAGGAACCAGTAATTTCCCGGGGACGTTAGCAGATTTATAGTCGTCAGGCCGGTGCAAACGATGGCCCATACCAGCACTGAACGGTAGTACCGATATTCGCGGGCAACACGCCTTTTGGCCTCAATAATTCGCGTATTGAGCGCATCCTCCGGCTCGGCGTCCGGCTCATTATCGTCGTACAAATCCGTCACGTTGAGATCGAACGCGGCCGCAATCGCGCTCATGGTTTCCAGACTTGCCTGCCCCCCGTTCTCAGTCCGCTGGATAGTTCTGACGCTCAGGGAAGAGAGCTCGGCAAGCTGTTCCTGTGACCAGGCGCGGGATAAACGCAACGCTTTAATGTTGTTACTCATGGCTGGAGATCCTCGAATGATTTAACCCGCCCTGACTATGGCCTGGCCCACGCAACTTCAACACGACAGCGACACGACATCAAGCCGACAGCAACCTGACACCCTGCCGTAAAGGCTTACAGGGTTACTTCACCCCCAGCCGCTTTGCCAGCCGGTGCAGGTTTGCCACATCGACCCCAAGCTGCCGGGCGCTTGCCGCCCAGTTTTTGCCATTATCCTCAAGCGCGTCAATAATCCTGGCGCGCTGAAACGCATCGGTAGCGTCGCGCAGGCTGGCAGAAGGAGGCGTTAAAGTTGAGGTTTGCGGCTCGTGGAATACCGCATCCGCCTGGCCGGAAAGCTGGAAGTGCTGGGGCAGCAGGACAAGTTCTCCCTGCGGATGACCAGCACGCGCCAGGACAATGGCGCGGTAAATGGCATGCTCCAGCTCGCGGATGTTCCCCGGCCAGCCATACTGCGTAAGCTGAACGCGAGCCGCCTCGCTCAGTACCACCCGCCTGAGCCCCATTTTCGCGCGGCTTTGCTCGCAGAAAAACCCGGCCAGCAGCGCAATGTCGCTTCCCCGCTCCCTCAGCGGCGGCACGTGCAGAGGAAAGACGCTCAAGCGGTGGAACAAGTCTGCGCGAAACGCCCCGGCAACCACCTGCTGGCGCAGATCGCGGTTAGTGGCAGCCAGCACCCGTACATCCACCCGCTGGCTGCGGTCATCGCCCACCCGCTGAATATCGCCGTACTGCAGCACGCGCAGCAGCTTGGCCTGCAGCGCCAGTGGCAGCTCACCTATCTCATCGAGGAACAGCGTGCCGTTGTCCGCCATTTCAAACTTGCCGGTGCGGTGATGGATTGCACCGGTGAACGCGCCTTTCACATGGCCAAACAGCTCGCTCTCCGCCACGCTTTCCGGCAGCGCGGCGCAGTTAAGGTAGACCAGCGGGCTCGCCGCCCTGGCCGATCCAGCATGAATCGCCCGCGCCACCAGCTCTTTCCCGACGCCCGTCTCGCCGGTGATCAGCACGTTGAGATCCGAGGCAGCAACAATCTCGATCTCTTTTTTCAACTGGATGATGCCCGGCGAGCGGCCAATCATCTCCCCCCCCCCACCGCGGGCAATGGCGGGCTGCACCGTGCCTTCCGGCGTTTGCTTCTCAAGCTGTTCAAGCAGCAGAGCGTTGTTCAGCGCCCCGGAGGCCAGTACGCCAATCAGCCTGAGTTCCTCATCGCTGAAGCCGTCGAACTGGTGAGGATCCATGCCGTCAACGGTCAGCGCCCCGATAAGACTCTGGTCGGCAAACAGCGGCAGCCCGAGGCAGGCATGGACTTTGAGGTCTTCATGTTCGGGAATAAGGCCGTCGTACGGGTCGGGCAGCTCGCTGTCGGCCGGAAAACGCACTACGTCACCGGCGCGGGCGATGGCTTCAAGTCTGGGGTGAGCGTCAACGGCAAAGCGCCGCCCCAGCACATCGACAGCCAGGCCATCTATCGCCAGCGGGTAAAAATGGCGCGACTCGTAGCGCAGCAGCGCCGTGGCATCGCCGCCGAGCAGCTTTCGCAGCGTGCGGATGACGCGAGAAAAGCGGTCAGAATGGCTGATGCCGCTCTGCAGTTCGACTGCAATGGCAGCGAGAGAAGACATCGACAGGCTCATGACGAGGCTCCGGTAAGACGGGAGCGTTCAGCTTACGCCTGAGTAGTCAAAATGACAAATAACAGAGTCATTATGACAATACATAGCAGTGTCATTATGACACTAAAAAGAATACACAAAATAATAAAACATTAAAAATCAATGCATTAAAAAGTTGGCACGATACTCGCTATAGAACAGTCATTGAAGCACGTAACGCTATGACATCAATGAGGTTCTCAATGGCTATTCAGGTTAAAAACAACATCCAGTGGGTTGGGCAACGTGACTGGGAAGTGCGTGATTTTCACGGTACCGAATACAAAACGCTGCGCGGCAGCAGCTATAACAGCTATCTCATTCGTGAAGAAAAAACGGTCCTGATCGACACCGTCGACCATAAGTTCAGCCGCGAGTTTGTGCAAAACCTTGAGCGTGAAATTGACCTTAACACGCTCGACTACATCATTATCAACCATGCGGAAGAAGACCACGCCGGGGCGTTGACCGAGCTAATGTCGCGCATCCCGAACACGCCAATCTACTGCACGGCAAACGGCATAGATTCGATTAACGGCCACCACCATCACCCGGAGTGGAACTTTAAGGTGGTGAAAACCGGCGACAGCCTGGATATCGGCAACGGCAAGCAGCTTATCTTCGTCGAAACGCCAATGCTGCACTGGCCGGACAGCATGATGACCTACATAACCGGCGACGCGGTGCTATTCAGCAACGACGCCTTCGGCCAGCACTACTGCGACGAACACTTGTTTAACGACGAAGTGGACCAGACCGAACTGTTCGAACAGTGCCAGCGCTACTACGCCAACATCCTGACGCCGTTTAGCCGCCTGGTGACGCCGAAAATTACCGAGATCCTCGGCTTTAACCTGCCTGTGGATATGATTGCCACCTCCCACGGCGTGGTCTGGCGCGAAAACCCAACCCAAATCGTTGAGCTGTACCTGAAATGGGCGGCGGATTATCAGGAAGACCGCATCACGCTGTTCTACGACACCATGTCGAACAACACCCGCATGATGGCGGACGCCATTGCCCAGGGCATTCACGAAGTTGATCCGCGCGTGGCGGTGAAAATCTTCAACGTGGCCCGCAGCGATAAAAACGAAATTCTGACCAATGTATTCCGTTCCAAAGGCGTGCTGGTCGGCACCTCCACCATGAACAACGTGATGATGCCGAAAATCGCCGGGCTGGTGGAAGAGATAACCGGGCTGCGCTTTCGCAACAAACGCGCCAGCGCCTTCGGCTCCCACGGCTGGAGCGGCGGCGCGGTAGACCGCCTTTCTACCCGCCTGCAGGACGCTGGCTTTGAAATGTCCCTCAGCCTGAAGGCGAAATGGCGCCCGGACGGCAACGCATTGGCGCTGTGCCGCGAACATGGGCGCGAAATTGCCCGCCAGTGGGCGCTCTCCCCGCTGCCGGTGGCTCAGGCTGCAACCACCGCCGCTCCGACGGTCGAAGAAGCAAAATCGAATAGCGCCAACCTCGGCCCCTGCATGCAGTGCAGCGTTTGCCAGTGGATTTACGATCCAGCTTTGGGCGAACCGATGCAGGCCGTTGAGCCAGGTACGCCGTGGAGCGAAGTGCCGGACAGCTTCCTGTGCCCTGAATGTTCGCTGGGGAAAGATGTTTTTGATGAGCTGGCAACGGAGGCCAAATGAACAACGGCATCGTGATTATCGGCTCAGGCTTTGCCGCCCGCCAGTTGGTGAAAAATATTCGTAAACACAGCGCCGAGGTGCCTATCCGGCTGATTGCCGCCGACAGCGCCGACGAGTACAACAAACCGGATCTGAGCCACGTGATGAGCTTAAATCAGCGTGCCGAAGCGATGACCCGCCAGCAGGCCGGCGCGTTTGCAGAGCAGTTCAACCTGACGCTACACGCCAACAGCTGGGTCAGCAGTATCGACCCGAAAAACAAGCGGGTGAAATGCGGCGAACAGCAATGGCACTACGACAAACTGGTGCTGGCGACCGGCTCCTCCGCCCTTTTGCCGCCTGTCCCCGGTAAAGAGCTAATGCTGACGCTCAACAGCCAGCAGGAATACCAGGCCTGTGAAACCCGGCTGCGGGACGCCCGGCGCGTGATGATCCTCGGCGGCGGGCTGATCGGCAGCGAGCTGGCGATGGACTTCTGTCGCGCAGGCAAAGAGGTCGTGCTGGTGGATAACGCCAGCCATCTGATGCCTTCATTACTCCCCGCAGAAGTCAGCGGCCGCCTGCAGTCTCGCCTGACGCAAATGGGCGTCGAGCTGCTGTTTAACCAGCGGCTGGAGGCGGTGAATCAGACGGAGCCGGGGCTGTGCGCCACGCTCAACAATGGGCGCAAGCTTGATGTTGATGCGGTGGTTTCCGCCATCGGCCTGCGCCCGAATATTGGCCTGGCGCAGCACGCGAGGCTCGACGTTAACCGTGGCATCAAGGTGAATAGCCAGCTGCAAACCTCTAACCCGGATATTTACGCCCTCGGCGACTGTGCGGAAATCGACGGCAAAGTGCTGCCGTTCCTGCAGCCGATCCAGCTCAGCGCCATGACGCTGGCGAAAAACCTGCTCGGGGCGAACGACGCGCTTTCCCTTCCGGCGATGCTGGTCAAGGTGAAAACGCCGGAAATGCCGCTGCACCTGGCCGGCGAAACCCAGCGTCGCGACCTGACCTGGCAGATTACCGCCGGCCAGCAAGGAGTGATTGCCAAAGGGGTGGACGCAGCACAACAGCTGAGGGCATTTATCGTCAGCGAAGAGCATATGAAGCTGGCGTTTAGTTTGGTGCGGGAGTTAACTTCAGCGCCTTAAGCCTGGCCGTTTCTATGCAAACATGGCTAAAGTTCCGTTCACCTTAAAAACAGTTTTATATGCAGCCCCCGCACAGGTGAACGTCTTAGGAGAGCCACCGTCGCTCCCCTAAGAACCCGGACTCCCGGCCAAATAAATCGCCGCAAGCGGTAAACCTCCGTTTTATCTCCCAGTCCTGGGTCGGCTGAGATGCGTTCCCGACGTCCGGACCCTGGCCAGTCGGAGAGAAAACGGAGGCGATTTAAGCCGGAACCGTGCC